>JAYWCO010000203.1:0-2727 GCA_043780475.1 Burkholderiales bacterium
CAGTAAAGAGTCGTGTTCAATCAGTGTTGCAAGCTTGTGGGAGATGCAATTAAAAAACGCCGCCGGCAAATTGTCGTTGCCACCTGAATCATTATCCGCACAACTCGCCAGCGAAGGCTTCGGCATCTTGCCGATTACGGCCGCGCATATTGATCGGGCAAGGGAAATGGGCGGTTTGCAGGGTGACCCATTCGATTTAATATTGATTGCCGTTGCCGATATTGAAAAGATGATGTTGCTAACCAAAGATAATCAGCTTTTATCGCTGGGGGTTAGGCATGTTAAAGAAGCTTAGAAGCTTAATGTCAGGTTGGTAATGCTTGTACGTAATCGTTGATTTGCTGAAGCGAAAGCGCCCGCATATCATCACCGCGCAAATAAGCATTATGCCAATCAACAGTGAGCACCAGCGCGGTTTGCAGAGGCAAAATTGCCTGCCAGGCAAGCTGGGTGCGGGCTTTGACAGAATTTAATCGCAACACACTGGCCTCATGCGCATGCTGATTGCCGTCTTGCTGCCAGCTCGCGGCGTGGCCCCAGAGACTGCAAAGCTTGTCGGCAATTTGTGCGACGGTAACCGAATCGGTATCGGCTGGCCCAAAATTCCATGCGCTTGCAAATGACTGCTCAGCTTTTAGCAGCCGCTCGGCCAGCATGATGTAGCCGCTAATTGGCTCCAGCACATGCTGCCAGGGCCGCACGGCTTGCGGGTAGCGGATGGTGGCGGGTTGGTGTTTTGAAAGGGCACGCAGCAAATCCGGGATCAAGCGGTCGTCCGAGAAATCGCCACCGCCAATGACATTACCCGCGCGCGCTGAAGCGATGAGGGTGGAAGTTGAGATCACTAAAGTTTTCGATGGAGCGGCAGAAAAATAGGATTTCCGGAATGCCGAGGTCACTAATTCCGCGCAGCCTTTGCTGCTGCTGTAGGGGTCGTGGCCGCCCATGGCATCGTCTTCAACATAACCGGTATGGGTATGCCGGTTTTCGTAACATTTATCGCTGGTGACGATCACGACGGCGCGTACGCTTGACGTATGGCGGGCGGCTTCGAGCAGATTCACGGTGCCCATTACATTGGTCTCGTAGGTCTCACGTGGGTCTGCGTAGGAACGTCGTACCAGCGGTTGCGCGGCGAGGTGAAAAATCAATTCGGGCTGCGCTTGTTGCATCGCGCTGAGCAAACGGCGATAGTCGCGAATATCGTTGTGACCGTCATCAATGGTTGAGCCAGTGTCTGCAGCAAGTTTGGCGAGGGTAAAGAAATTTGGCTCGGTATTGGGCGGTAACGCATAGCCCGTCACGCGTGCGCCGAGCGACGACAGCCACAGCGAAAGCCAGCCGCCTTTGAAACCGGTGTGGCCGGTGATAAAGACGCGGCGATCACGCCACGCTGATGCGGTAAAGGTCAAGGCCACGCTACACCCAGGTCTTCCAGGGCGCTTGGCCCGATGCCCAGAGCTGCTCCAACAATAATTTATCGCGCAGCGTATCCATCGGCTGCCAAAATCCGGGGTGAAGATAGGCATTCATTTCACCATCGCGAGCGAGCGTTTCCATGGGCTCGCGCTCCCAGACAGAATCATCACCGTCAATATGGTCGATCACTTTGGGCGACAGCACGAAAAAGCCGCCGTTTATCCAGCCGCCATCA
Source organism: Burkholderiales bacterium (assembly GCA_043780475.1). Taxonomy (GTDB): domain Bacteria; phylum Pseudomonadota; class Gammaproteobacteria; order Burkholderiales; family Usitatibacteraceae; genus UKL13-2. The sequence goes on from JAYWCO010000203.1 coordinate 1,655, forward strand.
CCCTGTGGTTTTTCCTGAAAGCCCGCCACCTGATGACCATTAAGTTTTAACGCGCCAAATCTGCCGGGCGGTTGGGTTGCGGTGAGCGTGGCTAATTTAGCGCGTGTTTGGTGGAATTTGATTAGTTCGGTGATATTGATGTCGCCCAAACCATCGCCATAGGTAAAACAAAAATCTTCCTCGCCCAAGTATGACTGCACGCGTTTGAGCCTGCCCCCGGTCATGGTGTGCTCGCCGGTATCAACCAGCGTGATCTTCCACGGTTCCGAATTATTCTGATGAACATCCATGCGGTTATTGGCCATGTCGAAGGTGACGTTGGACATGTGCAGGAAGTAGTTCGCGAAATACTCCTTGATGATGTAGCCCTTATAGCCCAAGCAGATAACAAAATCGTTGATGCCATGGGACGAATATATTTTCAGGATATGCCAGAGAATAGGTCTCCCACCGACTTCGATCATCGGCTTTGGGCGGGCGGCAGATTCTTCGCTAATGCGGGTGCCCATGCCGCCTGCCAGAATGACGGCTTTCATCGCGGGCAAGCCGCATGCGGTTGCGGATGCTGACTATTTGTTTTTTCTAATTCTTGTCGCATACATGCCTTTTTGAACTAAGAATCAAAACAGAATAAACGGTATGGCGCTGCTATTCAATTCGCAACGAACCTGAGTGTAAAAATTAAATGGGGGTGAGATTAAACGCGGGATTGACGTTTTATTCATGTCTGGTGTATGTTTTTCAAATTAGCTTTGAAACTTACATACCGCGTTATGGTGCTCTCATGTGTTGATGTCGTAGACGGTATCAAAAATTTATCGCAACAGCAGTCGCTCTCAATAAACACTATAATGTTGACCGAAGTCAGTTAGTTAGTTAGTGGTTAATAGGCGGCGGATACGCGGCAGATTCGGGACGGATACGCAGCGTGTTGGTGAAGAATGAGTAACATTTTAGCGACGCATTAGCGGTTAATGGAAATTCAATGAATTTCAGAAAAAACGGGAACCAGCTATGAAAATTAATAAAGTATTGATCGCGTGCACAGCATGCTCGTTGATCGGCGCGGCTTT
>JAYWCO010000204.1:0-3851 GCA_043780475.1 Burkholderiales bacterium
AAATGCTTCGCGCTGCGCATCGCCAGCATGATGGGCCAGCAGGAAGGCTGGCTCGCCGAACATATGCTGATACTCGGCGTTAAAACACCGCAGGGCAAAAAACACTACATCACCGCCGCGTTCCCTTCTGCTTGTGGCAAAACCAATTTCGCGATGCTGATCCCGCCGGCATCGTTCAAGCAACAAGGCTGGGAAGTGACCACGGTAGGCGACGATATTGCCTGGATCAAACCCGGCGCTGACGGAAAAATGGTCGCCATCAATCCCGAAGCCGGCTTCTTCGGTGTCGCGCCGGGCACCTCATATGAAACCAATCCCAATTGCATGGCGTCGTTAAAGTCCAACACTATTTTCACCAACGTCGCACTGACACCTGAAGGCGATGTGTGGTGGGAAGGCATGACCAAAGTGGCCCCGGCCAAGCTCACCGACTGGCAGGGCAAAGACTGGACGCCCGATTGCGGCCGGCTGGCAGCCCACGCCAACGCGCGCTTCACGGTCGCCGCCACACAATGTCCCTCGCTCGATCCCGCATGGGACAACCCTGCTGGTGTGCCGATTGCTGCGATGATTTTTGGCGGGCGTCGTTCAGACACCGTGCCGCTGGTAACCGAAGCAGCCAACTGGAACGAAGGTGTTTACATGGCCGCCACGCTGGGCTCTGAAACTACTGCCGCCATCACTGGTCAAGTCGGCGTGGTGCGGCGTGACCCATTCGCGATGATTGCTTTTTGCGGCTATAACATGGCTGATTATTTTGGGCATTGGCTACAGTTCGGCAAAACAGCCGGTGCTGCATTGCCCAAAATCTATTGCGTAAACTGGTTTCGCAAAGATGAAAACGGCAAATTCATGTGGCCCGGTTTTGGCGACAATATGCGCATACTGAAATGGATTGTTGAACGCGTCGAAGGCACTGCCGCTGCGAATCACACCGCGTTGGGTAACATCCCGGATTACAGCCATCTCGACTGGACCGGCCTGAACTATTCAGCCGAAAAATTTGCCGCGATGACTGCCATCGATAAAATCCAGTGGACACAAGAGCTCAAATTGCATGGCGAATTGCTGAGCAAATTGCAGCATCATCTGCCGACAGAATTAACCAGCCGCTATCAAACCTTGCTGACCCGCATTACCCATCAAACGGATTGATGTTTACGGAGCAGCCTTGTCACAGATGTCCGCAATCTTCTTGCCATCCACCGCCATCTTCATGGAGCCTCTGGCCGAATTAATATGGGTTACCATGGTGTAGGCGTCTTTGCCGTTATGCGTCACCGTGCCATCGCCCGCGGTGCCATCGGCACATTTCATCTTCCAACTGATGGTGTTGCCCTCAATCTTCTTATCGGTGGTCTCGCAGTTTTTCGCGCCGCGCTCGGAAGGATTTTTTCGCTCTGACCATTTACTCTGATCGCCCGGCTTGACGCAATGCGTCATCACTCTTGCGCCCATTTTGGCAACCATTTCGGGCGGCATACCCGGCATTTCCATTTTGGTTTTCAATTGCCAGAGACCCGCCGGCATTTCATCCACTGCCGCATAAACATGGCAAGCACTGCATGACAAGCCGACCAGCGCGGCGGTGGCAATCATATTTTGTATCAGCTTCATGGCAACTCCTTGGGTTGTTCTACGTTTGTAATAATGGATGACCATCGCGATGAATTGCATCGCGACGTCATGCTGCGAGACCGGCATTAAAGCAAAATGATATTACAAAGTATCCGTCCCGCCTGCCGTTCGGCGAATTTATACTTGAAGACGCCCGTGGATGCTAGTGTTTAAAAATACGCTCGCCTGTTGTTTGATGATCGCCTGGTTTAGTACGCCCAGCTCACACACCGCGATACCTCCAGCAGTGATGGAAGCGCCGAAGGTAGCGGGCATGCAGGCCCCTGGCCTGCGCGCTTTTTTTGCGCGGCTTGAATATCGTGCAAAGTGATCACTTTTATTTTCGGTAAATGGAATAAGGTCAACACAGTAATTTTACGCTGCTACAGGTGCGCCCAGTGTTTATGCGAATTGAGCTACTATTATTAAACGCTCAGTTGCCAAGGCCGGGGAGTAACGCAGCACACATTAGACTCATAGGACACGCACCACACGCAATACCAATAGGGAAAAATAATAATGCAAGCAGCGCCGTCCTCATCATTATCCAGCCTTTCAAAATTCACCCAGGCCGCGTCATTGTTTGACCCGGCCGATTCATTGCTGCCGTTCACTGTTGAAGGTGTGCTCGCTGGCTGGATGAAGCGTTCATTCGCCGAGCATCTGGAAAACTGGCCGGAACACTTCGCGGTGCGTTCACGTGGCGTGGGCTTGCTGGGGCATTTTGAAACGGCCGAACATCGCAGTGCGGCCTTGGTTGAGGTTGTCGAAGAGCTGGCCAGCGCGGGCGTCATTCGCGGCTGGCGCGGTGAGTTGGTGACCGTTGCCGAGAGCTTTTATGCGCCGCCGTTATTTCATATTGAGCGCGCCGCTTCGCGCTATTTTGGCCTTACCGTGTATGCCTCACATTTAAACGGACTCACCCTGCGCGACCATGCATTACACATGTGGATTGCACAGCGCTCGGACAGCAAGGCAATTGATCCCGGCAAGCTCGATAACCTCGCTGCCGGGCGCATTGCACGCGGCTACACACCGCTGGAAACATTGATTAAAGAAGCCGGTGAAGAAGCCGGGCTGTCCGTCGAGATGGCGACTGGCGCGCGCTCAGTGGGCGCGACCCGTTGCAAATATTTAGTCGATGAGGGCCTGCATCATGAAATCATGTTTGTACATGATGTGATGCTGCCCGCCGATTTCATGCCCGCCAATCAGGATGGTGAAGTCGCCACATTTACCTGCCACCCCATTACCGACCTGCTCACCATGCTGGAAAATCCTGCGCAGTTCACCGTAGACGCCGCACTGGTGATCATCGATTGCCTGATTCGCCGCGGCTACATCAGCTCGGATCAGGACGACTATCTGGATTTAATCCACGCGATCCGGCCTTGATGCCGTGCGCTGCAATACGGCGTTTGCAGACTTGCACTGCCAACCTGAAAAAGCCACATTACCAGGTAATGGCTGGGAATTCAGCCATCATCAGGACATCTATTCCGCTTGAATAATCTGGCACTCACGCTGGTCATCTCAGCGGCACTGCTGCACGCCACCTGGAATTTTCTGCTCAAGAAAAGTGGCGGCGGGATCGGTGTACTGACGCTGTCCGCTGTGACCGCTACTGCGCTACTCACGCCGTTCTCGCTTTACCTGATCATCCGGGGTTTTACTTTCACCCCTGCCATGATCGGCATGATTATCTGCAGCGGCATCATTCATCTGGCCTATTTTTTATTGCTGGATCGCGCCTATCGTGGCGCAGGTAGCGGTGGCAGCGGTGGCGATTTATCCCTTGTCTATCCGCTGGCGCGTGCCACTGGCCCACTGCTGACTATTTTGGCGGCGACCTTATTTTTTGGCGAACGCATGTCAATGATCGCAGTTAGTGGTGCGCTGTTGATCGGCATGTCGGCTTTGATGCTGACCGGAAACCTTAAAAAATTATTGAGCAAAGACGCGAAATCAGGCGCGCGATTTGCGCTGATGTGCGGCAGCATGATTGCCGCATACACACTGTGGGATAAACAAGGGGTAGCGGCGTTTTTAATCCCGCCCGTCATCTTCGACTGGGGCGCTAATCTGGTTCGCATCATGATGATGGTGCCACTGGCCCATCAGCGGCAACCGGGCGCGATGACCTTGGCGTGGCGTCATCACCGCAAGGCGATTATTGGGATTGGGGTAATGAGCCCGCTGTCGTACATCCTGGTGCTGACCGCGATGGTGTTCAC
>JAYWCO010000205.1:0-2087 GCA_043780475.1 Burkholderiales bacterium
GGTACAAATCAACCAGTGATGTAGAGTGGAAAGCTAATTTTTCCCATATGCCTGTGGCTAAAAAAAACCACCAAATCACCTTATTCTGAGCGTGTTACCAACAAGTTAAGTTTCGCCAATTATTTTCGCCATGGGTTATTTGTCTCTACGGCTAGGCTCGATGGGTTCAGACTTATACTGTTTACGGCAAATGCAACGAAATCGTTTTCTGACAAATGTTGCGTATTGCATATACGATTTAACTCTGCCCACATATATTCGACCCGATCCGCTTTAATTCGGTACCATTTATTTATTTTGGTTCCAGATCGTACGGTGCTACTTGAGCTATTTTCAGAATTACTTCTGTTCTTGATTTGAAGCAAATTGCCTAGCGCATCTACAAAATCAACCGACTTCACGGTTTCTCCCCATGCGCAGTGCCATCCGTATTCTCTCAACCGTGTTGCTAGATATTCTTCTAACAACAGACCTAGTATATTTTCTGCCGACATGCCTAGGCGATGTGCATATGTTATTTTCACAAGATCCTCGTCAGAAAGATGATCTAATTTTGCTCCGATTATCTTCTCGATAATTGGATCTGCTACTGTTCCGGGAGGATTTGAAACTCTTTTCGAGGCTCTGTTATCGTAGCCGCCTTTAAACTTCACCAACCATTTCTTTATAGTTTGCTGTGCAGTATTTCCCGATATATTTCCAGGAACACGAGCATCATCGTTCACAATGATGGAAAAGATAAATTTAACATTAGTATCCCAATCAAGGTTTAGCTCTGCTGAAAAAGTTTCCGCGCATCTTAGGGACTCCTCTACACCTAGAGAATGTATAGCTTCCAGTAATTTCATTTTTATTTTGAAGCTCCCATTTGTTGGAATACACAGTTTATTATCATTCCCGCTCAAGTAACGCGGTGCGTGCAATTGAACCGATTATAGGCGCTAACAGCAATAGGGCACATCCATTTTCGATGGCCTGTTTTCTGGTTTTAGTCCAAATAGGGGAGCTAAATAAGGCAGTCGCGATCGTTGGTTATGACCATCCATATGAAGGTGTTTGCCACAATTACAAATATGACAGTCTGCTTTCTGGCGGTGAATTTACAAAGACGACTGACAAAGACGGATCCATTGCTGCCATTCACTACCCGAATCTTCCGTTTCCTCTCTACGCATTTTTGCCAAGAACAAGTGGTCAATGAACACCTAAAACTTGCGCATCGGTATTGAGCTAATTACGCACTAAATCTATGCAGCGCATGTACTTCCCAGGTTTGCGCAGGCGGGATTTAAATCCAACCGCGCCGCTTCAAGCGCCGGTACAACCAATAGCCGCCGGCAAACGTACCGAGTACGACTGCGGGATAGGCCCATACCCAATCGAGTTCGGGCATGGATTTGAAGTTCATGCCGTAGAGTGAAAAGATCACCGTGGGGATGGCGAGTATCGCGCCCCAGCCGGCGAGTTTTTGCACGGCTTCGTTCTGGCGCAAGGTCAGTGTGGCCATGTGGAATTGCATGGCATCGGAAGCGGAGGCGCGCAATAAATCCAAGGTGCTGACCGCGCGCAGGGCATGGTCGTAGACGTCGCGAAAGTACACTTTTAATTCTTTGCTGGCGATTTCGGGATGCAGGCGGATCAGGTCGAGCAGCACGGTTTGCAGCGGGTCGACTGCTTCGCGCAGCATGGTGAGTTCGCGTTTGATGGTATAGAGGTTTTCCAACTCCTCGCGCTCCAAGCCGCCGCGTAACAGTAAGGCCTCGATGCTGCGAAACCGCTCTTGCATCAAGCCGATCACGGGCTGGTAGTGATCGATGATTTCATCCAAAATAAAATACAAGGCGGAGGCACGTTCGGGTTTAAAACCATTGTTCAAACGGGTTAGACGCCCGCGTGCACGCACTAGGTCGGGGCCGTGTTGATATCGAATCATGACAATAAAATTCACGCCAATAAAAAGGTGCATCGCATCCAAAAGAATATGCCCCGCCGTGAGTGCAGCGGCTTTGCAACTGATGAACAGATAATCGCCATACTCCTCCAGCTTCGGTCGCTGGTGGGTGGTGAGCGCGTCTTCCAGCGTGAGC
>JAYWCO010000206.1:0-3857 GCA_043780475.1 Burkholderiales bacterium
GTCTCTTCACCATTCATATGATGGCGATAAAGTGCCGTGAAGGTTGCGGTGTCCATCGATACCCTTGACGATTTTCCCTCGCTGATGGCCTGTAAACTGCGCCGCAGTGAGTGCCACGCCTGTTCGAGCAGGCGATGATCATCAAACAGAATCTGGATTACTTTGCCGAGCGCTAGTTGCTCGTCAGGGTCGATTTTTAGTGCGCGCAGCATCGGGAAAAAAACAACCTCTTCATCCTCATGATGCAAGCGCGCATCATGATCAAAAAATTGCATGACCGCGGCGGCCATGTCGCGCTGAGCCGCATTGCTTGCTAGCATATCCACACCTACCTCATGCACCTGCGTTGCCAATTTTTCAAGCGCGCTGCATTGCTCGCGGGTACGCTGGTGAAATCGCGCAAACATCGACAGCGGATCGTCTAATGACGGAATCAGAAAAGTGCTATTCATATTCTGGGGGCTAGTGGTTTGATCGCGCCTTCCGCTTCGAGAGTCAGGTTGATTAATATATCGCATCCAAGATGCATTTCAGCATATTGAAAATGAATGCTTGCGATTTGATATTGCTCAAACATTGTTCAGCCTGTTTCAACGCCACCCAACAACGCATCTGTGCGGGCGCCAGCTGTTTGAACATTTGTTTTGCAACGATCTTGCCCACAACATGATGCATGTTTGATCTGGCGCAAACTGCGCGCGGCTAATCGCTCTATCTTGGCTTCTTCGACAGGTTCATCCCAATCGGAGGACATGATGCGAGCTCAACCAAAATTAAATATTCTGCAGCCGCTAAAATTTGTGGTCGCCGCGATCTCAATGGTTGCGGCGGTGGCGTACATCACCACAGCAGGCGGTGCAGTTGCAGCGCCGGTAACAACGACAACCACGGCAAGCGCCCCGACAGCATCGTATAAAAATAAAGCCGCTGGCGATTTTGGTCCACCGCAGGGCAAACCGATCCATGCGGTGTTGACCAGCCCGCCGCTGGTGCCGCCACCCACGGGGCGTAAATTCCCAGCGAAAGTTATTGTGGAGCTTGAAGTCGTCGAGAAGGATATGGCGATCTCGGAGGGCGTGAGTTATACGTTCTGGACATTTGGCGGTACCGTACCCGGCAGTTTCATCCGTGTGCGCCAAGGCGACACTGTTGAGTTCCATCTCAAGAACAGCCCCACCAGCAAAATGCCACACAACATAGATCTGCACGGTGTGACCGGCCCCGGTGGTGGGGCCGCATCAAGCTTCACCGCACCCGGACATGAATCGCAATTTACTTTCAAGGCCTTGAACGAAGGCATTTATGTTTATCACTGCGCCACTGCGCCAGTCGGCATGCATGTGGCGAATGGTATGTATGGATTGATCCTGGTTGAACCACCCGGTGGATTGTCTAAAGTGGATCACGAGTTTTATGTGATGCAAGGCGATTTCTACACCACCGGAAAGTATCGCGAAAAAGGTTTGCAGCCTTTCGATATGGAAAAAGCGATTGATGAGCGCCCTACCTATGTGCTGTTTAACGGTGCCGAAGGCTCACTCACGGGTGACAAGGCGCTGAATGTGAAGACCAATGAAACCGTGCGCATGTTCGTCGGCAACGGCGGCCCTAATCTGGTGTCCAGCTTTCATGTGATCGGCGAAATTTTTGATCATGTCCGCTATGAGGGCGGCAGCAATGTGCAACACAATGTGCAGACCACACTGATTCCGGCGGGTGGCGCGGTCGTGGTTGAATTTCATACGGAAGTACCCGGTAGCTATGTGCTGGTTGATCACTCAATTTTTCGCGCTTTCAATAAGGGCGCACTGGCTATTTTGAAAGTAAACGGGCCAGAAAATAAAGCGATTTATTCTGGCAAGGAACTTGACTCGGTCTATATCGGTGATCGCTCCGCACCTAATCTTGCGGCGGTTACCGTCGCGGCAGCCGCGGCAGCCAGTGGAACGCTGACGGTGCAAGAGCAGAGCGCTGCGGGCAAGGCAATATTTAACGGCACGTGCTCGGTGTGTCACCAAGCCAATGGCGAAGGGCTGGCGGGGGTATTCCCGCCGCTGGCTAAGTCGGATTACATTGCGGCGGATCCCAAGCGAATCATCAATACCGTGCTGCACGGCCTGTCGGGCAAGGTCACCGTGAATGGCAAGGAATATAACTCGGTGATGCCGCCGATGAACCAGCTGAATGATGACGGGATCGCCAATATCCTCACCTATCTGCTAAATAGCTGGGGTAATCCGGGCGGCAAAATTACGGCCGATGAAGTAAAACTGATGCGTACCAAGCCTGCCCCGGTAGCTGCGGCAGCGCACTAGCGCAATTCGGCGTCCACCCTCATGAAATGGCGCGGCGCTACGGTTGTTACGCTAGCGGCAATGACTGTTCTCGCTGCCGCTAGCACTATTTCCGCTGCTGCCCCCGCAAACTATGTCGCGATTCCTTCCGGCAGCATTAGTAGCGTGCTGGCCAATGATGCAGCACCGGGAGCCACACCAGTTGACGCATTTTCGATTCGCGCAACACCGGTTACGAATGTGGAATTTTTAGGTTTTGTGAGTGCGCATCCTCAATGGCAGCGGGGCCGCGCCCCGGCCACTTTTGCCGATATGCGCTATCTCAATAGCTGGCGCAGTCCCACGCTGCCAGGCGAAGCGAACCTGGCGCAACAACCCGTTACCAGTGTGAGCTGGTTTGCGGCGCAGGCGTTTTGTGAAAACGAAGGCGCGCGACTACCCACCTGGTTTGAATGGGAATATCTGGCAGCTGCTGATGGAACCCGGCCCGATGCGAGGCGCGATCCTGCGTGGCGGGCGCGCATACTTTCATGGTACTCGCGCTCCTCGATTGCACCGCTCGCCGCAGTCGGTGGCGTCGCCAATGTATATGGCGTGCGCGATCTGCATGGCCTTATTTGGGAATGGGTTGATGATTTCAACGCATTACTGATCAGCGCCGATAGTCGCAATCAGGGCGATCCGGACAAGCTGCAGTTTTGTGGGGCCGGCGCCATCAGCCTCAAAGATCGCGACAACTATGCCGTACTGATGCGCATTGCCCTGCTCTCCTCGCTAAACGCGGCCGACACCACCAATAATCTGGGGTTTCGCTGCGCTCGTTCTACCGTTCCCCCTTCAACATCCGCCATGAAAGAACCACGATGATTACGCGTCGTCATTCACCGCACTTGCGGGCATGCCTGTGCAGCTTGCTATTGATCATTTCTGCTGCGTGGGCTGCGGATAAATCAATACCGAGTGATTCCATTTATCAGCTCACCGTGCCACTAATCAATCAAGATGGCCAAACCGCTAATCTGATTGATCGGCGCGGACAACCACTACTCATCAGCATGTTCTACACCGGCTGCCAATTCGTTTGCCCGCGCATTGTGGAAGCGTTGAAAAAAACCGAGGAAAGTCTTACCCCTGCCGAGCGCAGCCGCGTGCCGGTATTGATGGTGAGCTTTGACCCGGCCCGCGATGATGTGGCCGCATTGAAAGAAGTCATCACCGAACGCCATCTCGATCCGACGCAATGGACGCTGGCGCGTACCGATGATCGCCATGTGCGCAAGCTGGCCGCCGCACTCGGCATTCAGTATCGGGAACTGCCGAGCGGTGATTTTAATCACAGCAGCGTACTGATCCTGCTCGATGCCGAAGGCCATATCGCCGGCAAAACCACGACGATTGGCGCCGCTGATCCTGCGTTTGTAAAGCTGGTGAAAAAGGTTGCTGCGCAAAAGATTGCGAACCCATAGCCAAGCCGTCCTAACTATATTGAGTATTAGATACCAAGCCAACGCCAACCCGGGCTCTAGGCGTGGCCAGCGTCACCACTAAAGCCCGGCGTCGCCG
>JAYWCO010000207.1:0-5416 GCA_043780475.1 Burkholderiales bacterium
CCATGTTGGGCGTGATGAAGACGGTCGGCATGATGAAGCTGCCACTGAATATCGTGATGCTCGTCCCGACTTGCGAAAACATGCCGGGTGGCAATGCCACGCGTCCAGGCGATATCGTCAAATCGATGTCCGGCCAGACCGTTGAAATCCTCAATACCGATGCAGAAGGTCGCCTGATCTTGTGTGATGCCCTCACCTATGCAGAACGCTTCAAGCCCGCCTGTGTGGTTGATGCTGCCACGCTCACCGGCGCAATGGTCATTGCGTTGGGCCACATCACCACCGGCATATTCGCCAATGATGACAAGCTGGGTGCAGAATTAGTCGACGCGGGCAATACCGCACACGACAAAGCCTGGCTGTTGCCAATGGGTGAAGAGTATGACGAAGGACTGAAATCAAACTTCGCCGACATCCCGAATATCGGCGCAGGTCGTGCCGGCGGCTCGATCACAGCAGCATGCTTTTTAGCGCGCTTTGCGGGCAAATATAAATGGGCTCACCTGGATATCGCCGGCACCGCATGGACTTCTGGCGCCAACAAAGGTGCGACTGGGCGCCCGGTTCCGTTGCTCGCGAAATTTCTGATGAAGCGTGCGGGCGTTTAATAAAAAGGTTTGACGCATGATGACTACGGTCTCTGGCTGTTGAGCCCTCAGGCATTTTTAATAATCACGCTGACCCATCCCATCCCTTCCCTTCCCTGCTTCGGCTTCTGCTCCTGCCGGGAAGGGCTTTCTTGCACATGCACTTGCTTTGAGCGGATATGACTGAGGTTAAGTTTTTTTTCAACGTAGATCACAAACTCAACTTCGCCTGCAGGCTCGCGAAAAAGGCGTTTGAGGATGGCCGCAAGCTGGTGGTGTACACACCGGACTTACGGCATGCGGAAGAATTTGATCGGCTCCTGTGGATTTTTGCACCGCTTTCATTTGTGCCGCATGTGCGCGCGGAAAATGTGTTGGCCGTTGACACACCAATCATCATTGCAACAGATGATCAAGCCCTGCCGCATCACGAGGCTTTGTTGAATTTGGGCCATGAACCGCCGTCGTTTTTTAGCCGCTTTGAACATCTGCGTGAAATTGTTTCAATGGACGATGAAGATCGTGGCTATGCACGTGAGCGTCTGAAATTTTATAAATCGCGTGGCTTCAATATTCTGAATCACGACACGAAAGCGGCTGCAGCACATGGATAACGATCACGAACTCGCCGGCAAGGTCGATGCTCTGCTGGGCAAGCACGGCTTTGGCAGTGCACCGGATGATCGCAATATCCCGGTTCTGACCGAAGTTATTGAGGCACCTGCATGGGATGCGGAGGCCGCAGCGCGATCTTCCAATGCCATCAAACAATTAAACGATGATGAAATCGATGGCCTCTCGCATGAAATTTTTACGCGTGTGTTTGATCGTATTGATGCCGAGCTCGCCACTAAATTAGAAGCTCGGCTCGCCGCGCAATTAACCACCCATATTAATAGTGTGGTGACGCATGTGCTGGGTGATTTGCGCCAGGATATCGCGAATGAAATCGGCGATGCCGTGAACGCAGCACTGGCTGACCATTTGCGCAAAAAGTAAAAATAATTGACGCGCTCTAAATTTTTAAAAGCAATTTGAAAGCACTATGAATACCCCAGCACCAACAGCTGCACCAGCCACGCCCGCATCCGAGCTGGCAAAATCATTTGACCCCAAAGCCATTGAATCCTGTTGGTATCCGCGCTGGGAGCAGGCTGGCTATTTCAAACACTCCCAGGACCGCACCAAGCCAGCGTATTGCATTCAGTTGCCGCCACCGAATGTGACGGGCACGCTGCATATGGGCCATGCTTTCCAGCAGACCCTGATGGATACGATGATTCGTTACCACCGCATGCAGGGTGACAACACCAACTGGGTGGTCGGCACCGATCACGCTGGTATTGCCACCCAGATTGTGGTCGAGCGCCAGTTGCAGGCTGAAGGAAAATCGCGCCATGCTTTGGGCCGCGAGAATTTTATCAAGCGCGTATGGGATTGGAAGCAGGAATCCGGCGCCACCATCACCCGCCAGATGCGCCGCCTGGGCGACTCCGCCAATTGGGATTACGCCGATAGCGAAGGACAACAGGCCGGCTATTTCACGATGGATGCCAAGATGTCATCTGCTGTGACCGAAGTGTTTGTGAAACTGCATGAACAAGGCCTGATTTATCGCGGCAAGCGGCTGGTGAATTGGGATCCGGTGCTCGGCACGGCGGTGTCTGACTTGGAAGTAGTCAGTCAGGAAGAGGACGGCAAGATTTGGGAGATTTTGTATCCGTTTGCGAATGGGCCGATTGATGGCTTGAAGGGTTTGACGGTCGCTACGACTCGGCCTGAAACGATGCTCGGTGACGTCGCCGTGGCGGTGAATCCCGATGATGCACGCTATCAGGCATTTGTCGGCAAGCAACTGATGCTGCCGCTTTGTAATCGCCCGATTCCGATCATTGCGGATGATTATGTGGATAAGGAATTTGGTACAGGTTGCGTGAAAATTACACCGGCGCATGACTTCAATGATTATGCGATGGGCCAGCGACATAAGCTGCCGATCATTAGCATGCTTACGCTAACCGCCAAGGTTTTCGACGGCGCTCCCGCGGCATATCAAGCATTGGACCGCTTCGACGCCCGTAAACAAATCTTAAAAGACCTGGATGCCGCTGGCCTGTTGGTGTCAGAAAAAAAGCACTCGCTCAACGTCCCCCGCTCAGATCGCACCGGCGTCATCTTAGAACCAATGCTCACCGATCAGTGGTTTGTCAAAATGGATGGTCTCGCTGAACGCGGTTTGAAAGCTGTCGCTGATGGCGACGTAAAATTTTTCCCTGATCACTGGTCTGCCACTTATAACCACTGGCTTGGCAATATCCAGGACTGGTGCATATCGCGTCAACTGTGGTGGGGCCATCAGATTCCGGCATGGTACGACGATGCGGGCAATATCTACGTTGCTCGCACCGAAGCGGAAGCCATGGCGCAGGCTGGTGAAAAAGCCGGAGGGGAAAAACTAAAGCGTGATGAAGATGTCCTCGACACCTGGTTCTCTTCTGCTCTCATCCCCTTTACCTCTCTCGGCTGGCCGAGTACCGACGCGCAAACACTCGCCGATCTGAAAGCGTTTTTGCCCTCCAATGTTTTGGTCACCGGCAACGACATCATCTTCTTCTGGGTCGCGCGGATGATTATGATGACGCTGCACTTTACCGCGGACGACGAGTTTCCCAATGGGAAGGTGCCCTTCAAGCATGTCTACATCAACGCCATGGTGCGCGATGCCGAAGGGCAGAAAATGTCCAAATCCAAGGGCAATACGCTTGATCCTTTGGATTTGATTGACGGCATTGGGCTTGAGCCGTTGGTTGAGAAATCAACCCAAGGTCTGATGCTCGCCGCGCACAAAGAAAAAGCGGAAAAATATATTCGCAAGAATTTCCCCAAGGGCATTCCCGCTTACGGCACCGATGCGCTGCGCTTTACATTTACGGCACTGGCACCGCTGTCACTCACGCTAAATTTTGATCTATCGCGCTGCGAAGGCTATCGCAATTTTTGCAACAAGCTGTGGAACGCGACGCGCTTTGTGTTGATGAATGTGGAAGGCAAAGATGTTGGCCTCAACGCCTCGCTGCCGATTGAATTATCGCCGGCCGACAAATGGATCACCAGCCAGTTACAGCGCACCGAGGCCGAGGTTGCAAAAGGCTTCGCTGACTATCGTTTCGACAATATCGCTGCCGCTCTTTATAAATTCGTATGGGATGAATATTGCGATTGGTATGTGGAGCTAGCCAAGGTGCAATTGCAATCGGGCGATGATGCACACCAGCGCGGAACCCGCAGAACCCTGTTGCATGTGTTGGAAACCGTGCTGCGTCTGGCGCACCCGATTATTCCGTTCATCACCGAAGAGCTGTGGCAAAAAGTAGCGCCGCTAATTGGCCGCGCCAAAGTTTACGGTGGCACGGATGGTAATGATTCGATCATGCTGGCCGCTTACCCAATAGCCGACCTCAGCAAAATTGATGAATCGGCTGAGGCTTTCGTCGCAACATTGAAAGATCTAACCAACGCCGCCCGCAACTTGCGCAGTGAGCTGGGCCTCTCGCCGGGCGAAAAAGTGCCCGCATTTTTAGCGCCAGAAAACACTACAAATAAAAATGAAAACTCTAGCACTGGTGAGGCGCTTGAGGCATTTTTGCCCTATCTACAAGCGCTGGCTAGGATCTCTGATATTTCAATCGTGACCACTTTTCCGGATGCGGATGCGCCCGTTGCGGTCGGCGGTGGCGCCCGGATCATGCTCGAAGTGGAAATTGATGTGGCCGCCGAACGCGAACGACTGACCAAGGAAATCACCAAGCTCGATAATGAAATCGCCAAGGCACAGGTGAAGTTGAGCAACACCAGCTTTGTTGATCGCGCACCGCCCGCCGTGGTAGTGCAAGAGAAGGAACGGCTGGCGAGCTTTGTGAGTAAGGTCGAGGCGATGCGCGCGCAGTTGGGTAAGTTGACTTAAACAAAGCTCACCTAACTAAGCCCATATAAACGCAGCTCACCTACCCACCATGCAACCACTCGCCTGCTAGTTCCCATGCCTATTCCGCAGGCACTGCGCTCGCTACGCTCCCCCAATTTTCGGGCTTATTATATTGGTCAGGCGATTTCGCAATTGGGTTCGTGGATGCAATCGGTGGCGTTGATGTGGTTTACCTATCGACTCACTGGCTCCACCGCCGCAACCGGGCTAATAGGCTTTCTGGCGATGGTGCCCTACATCGTGGTCACACCACTCGCCGGTGCGCTCTCGGATCGTGTCAGCCGCCGCAAGCTACTGATTGTGGTGCAAGCGCTGCTACTACTGCATGCCAGCGCGTTGGCAGTGGTGACCTACTCGGGCGCTATCACCGTGACCTTACTGGGCCTGTTTGCGTTCCTGCAAGGAATTTTGAATGGCCTGGAAGTGCCCACCCGTCACGCTTTTTTTGTGCAGCTGATTGAAAACAAAGCCGACCTGCCCAACGCGATTGCGCTCAATTCCATCAACATCAATGGCACCCGAATGATCGGGCCGGCCGTGGGTGGCCTGGTGATTGCGCGCGTGGGCGAGGCAGCCTGCTTTGGCTTGAACGCCCTCTCCTATCTGGCGGTGCTGGTGCAGCTCGTCCGCATCAAGCCGAATGAAGGCGACAAAAAAATATCGCCTCATTCATTTGCCAAAGATGTGGTGGACGGCTGGCGATTTGCGCTCTCACACCCGGTTATTCGCGCACTATTGCTGATGGTCGGCGCGGTTTCATTTGCGATCAGCCCCTACACGATTTTAATGCCATCGATCTCCATTGAAACCTTTGGCCGGGGTGCTGAATTAAACGGTCTATTTC
>JAYWCO010000208.1:0-3621 GCA_043780475.1 Burkholderiales bacterium
TACCTCCGATGGCCTGATAGCATTATCTGGTGCGGCGTTTGGCGATATTGGCCACGCCCTGATGCAGGCTGATACCAAGCGTGCCATGGCGCTGGCGAACGGCTGGCGTAATGATTTCCCGGATGCGTTTTATATCGAGTTGCAGCGTGCCGAGCGTGATTTTGATGAGCCTTACAACGCTGCTGCGATGAACCTGGCCAGTGTGTGCGATCTGCCGGTGGTGGCGACGCACCCGATTCAATTCATGGCGCCCGATGATTTCAAAGCGCATGAAGCGCGGGTGTGTATTGCGCGCGGCGAAGTGCTGGGTGATAAACGCCGCACCCGCGATTTCACGCCCGCGCAGTATTTCAAATCCGGCGCAGAAATGGCGATGCTGTTTGCCGATATTCCCGAAGCGCTCGAAAATGCGGGTGAAATTGCTAAGCGCTGCCACTTTGAATTTTCACTCGGCAAATCGAAGCTGCCGAATTTCCCCACGCCCAACGGCGAGACCATTGAAGCGTACCTGTTTGATTCTGCCAAAGCCGGGCTCGATAAACGGCTGGAAAAAAGTTTTCCCGATGCGGTCAAACGAAGTGAAATCTATCAGCCTTATCTGGAACGCCTCGAGTTCGAAGTAAAAACCATTATCCACATGGGCTTCCCCGGCTATTTTTTGATCGTGGCAGATTTCATTGGTTGGGCCAAAAACAACGGTGTGCCGGTTGGCCCTGGCCGCGGTTCAGGGGCGGGCTCATTAGTCGCTTACTCGCTCGGCATTACTGATTTGGACCCACTGGAATATCAATTGCTGTTCGAACGATTCCTGAACCCTGAGCGGGTGTCGATGCCTGACTTCGATATCGATTTTTGTCAGGAAGGCCGTGATCGTGTGATCGATTACGTTAAAAATAAATACGGTCATAATTCGGTTTCGCAGATCGTCACTTTCGGCACCATGGCGGCCAAAGCCGTGATCCGTGATGTGGGCCGCGTACTCGGCATGGGCTATAACTATGTCGATCAAATTGCTAAGCTGATCCCGAATCAGCTTGGCATCACGCTAAAACTCGCTATGGAAATGGAGCCGCAGTTCTCCGAACGGCGCAAGGCCGAAGAAGAAGTGGCGCAGCTTCTTGATCTCGCCCTGAAGCTAGAAGGCATTACCCGTAACGTTGGCATGCACGCGGGCGGGGTGCTGATCGCGCCGGGCCCGTTGACTGATTTCACGCCGCTGTATGTGGCTGACGGCTCCGATTCATTTGTGAGCCAGTATGACAAGGATGATGTCGAAGCGGTCGGTCTGGTGAAATTCGACTTTTTGGGTTTGACCACGCTGACCATTCTGGAAGAAGCCGTCAAGCTCGTGCATGCGCGCCCCGGCATGCAGCCGAACGGGCGCGAGAATAAAGATTTCGATCTGACCGCGATCCCGCTGGACGATAAAAAATCCTACGAGATTTTTGCCAGAGCCAATACGGTGGCGATCTTCCAGTTTGAAAGTCGCGGCATGCGCGATTTGCTGATGAAGGCCAAGCCTTCGGTGCTCGATGATTTGACCGCATTGAACGCGCTCTATCGCCCCGGCCCGATGGAGCTGATCCCCGATTACACCCGGCGTAAGAGCGGCGCCGAAGCCGTCACCTATCTGGATGAGCGGGTGCGGCCGATTTTATCGCCCACCTGCGGCATCATGATTTATCAGGAACAGGTGATGCAGATCGCCCAGGTAATCGGTGGCTACTCGCTGGGTGGTGCGGATTTACTTCGCCGCGCGATGGGTAAAAAGAAGGCCGATGAGATGGCCAAGCATCGCGCGATTTTTACCGAGGGCGCAGTCAAGAACGGTGTTAAAGAACGCGTCGCGAAAGAACTTTTCGACTTTATGGAAAAGTTTGCCGGGTACGGGTTCAATAAATCCCACTCGGCGGCGTACTCGCTGCTGGCGTATCAAACCGCGTACCTGAAAGCGCACTACACCGCCGAATTTATGGCGGCCAATATGTCGGGCGTGATGGATTTCACCGACAAGGTGCAGATTGTTTTTGATGACACCAAAGCCAATGGCATTACAGTGTTAGCGCCTGATATCAATTCCAGCACCTATCGTTTCAAGCCAGTCGATGCGCGCACGGTTCGCTATGGCTTAGGTGCCATCAAGGGCACCGGGCAGGGCGCGATTAATAATATCGTGGCGGCCCGAAATACGGGCGGGGCATTCAAAGACCTGCTCGATTTTGTCAAGCGGGTGGATCGCCACACCGTCAATCGCCGCGCCATGGAAGCGCTGATTCGGGCGGGCGCATTTGATGCGCTGGAACCCAATCGTGCGACTTTGATTACATCGCTACCCAAAGCTGTCGAGATGGCCGAAAAATCTGACCGTGATGCACAACAGGTCAGCCTGTTTGGCGAGGCCACCGGCGGCAGTATGGATGTACTAGAGTTAGTACAGGTCAGCCCGTGGAGTGAACGTGAACGCTTAAATAATGAAAAACTCGCGCTCGGATTTTATTTATCCGGCCATCCCTTCACCACCTACGAAAAAGAAGTGCGCCAGTTCGCCAAGACCCCGCTGATCGAATTACAGCCCAAGAACGATCACGTCATGATGGCCGGTATTTTGTACAGCCAGCGCATCATCAGCGCCAAGCGTGGCCGTATGTGCGTGATCACGCTTGACGACGGCAGCGCGCGGATTGAAGCGGTGATTTATACCGAGGTGTTCGATAAATGTCGTGCCTCGCTCGTCGACGATCAGCCGCTGATTGTGCGCGGCAAAGTCAGTATTGATGAGCGCACTGATGGCATGCGCGTTATCGTTGACGAAGTGCGCACCATGGATGAAGCGCGCAAGCACGCCAAAATGATGACGCTGTCGATGAATGGTCAGGCCGACAGCAGCAAGCTGCGTAATAAGCTGGCGCCCCATCTAGCACCCAATCAGCCCAATAGCTGCCCGGTTCTGATTCGCTATAACAACGGCAGCGCCACCGTTGATGTGCCGCTGCCCGAAACCTGGCGCGTGCGCATCACAGAAGATTTACTGCAGTCGCTTTATGAATGGCTCAGGCCGGAGAATGTTGATCTGCAGTACGACACCGTAAGCCTGATGCCACCCCCACCAGCCGGACGCAGCTGGCGCGACGGCTACCAGGCGGGTGGGCAGTTTGGTGGCGGTGGTGGGGATTACTAGAATGGCTCTGGGAGCGAATTTCGAGGCTAAAATGGCTCAAAACGCGCTCCTGGAGAGGACCTTGATTAGCGGGATGGTGCTGGGAAAAATCGGGTTTGATATTTTTGCATGCAAGGGTAATTTTTCCTTTTGTTAGCTTGCCGGGGTAGCCCGGCGGCTAGTCACTTTCTTTTGCTTCGCCAAAAGAAAGTAACCCAAGAAAAGGGCGATCTGAATTCGTCGCTTTTGTTGCGATACCCCCGAAAGGGGGTCTCCATAGAAACCTGCGACAAAAATATCCTGCGCTACTCGAAGCGACTGGCCGCCGCGGAACTCCTCGGGCGAATTGTGACGATGATGAATGCAAGCAAGATGGCGCCCTCGTCAGACAGTCCTCGCGGAAGCCTCCTGTCACTTCTGCGTTGCTCGGCGACCACCACGGGGTTATCCTGCTGCGGCATTTA
>JAYWCO010000209.1:0-3124 GCA_043780475.1 Burkholderiales bacterium
GGCAGGTGCAGCCGGTTATTTGCTCAAGGATGCGTCGGAAGAAAATTTTCTGAATGGTATTCGGGAATTGATCGCGGGCGGATCGCCGATTAGCCCGATCATAGCCAGGCGATTACTCAAGCGCTTTCAGGCAGATGCGCCCTCACCCGCGCCGACGGCTGCCAGCGCGCCTAACAATATGATTAAGATAGCTGAGGGCGATTCTGATATTGCGCTGTCTTCGCGAGAGCGTGAGATTTTATTACTGGCGTCCAAAGGTTTCAATTATCCTGAGATGGGTAAACTCATGGGAATTTCGCCGCACACCGTCACCAGCCATGTTAAAAAAATCTATCGGAAACTTGCGGTGCATTCACGCGGTGAGGCAGTATTTGAAGCTAACCGGATGGGGCTTATACGCACACTTTAGGGCACGCTTTAAATTTAAGCCGTCGCTTACGAGCTTAAGAAACGACGCCGCAATAATGGAGCACACTCTACTGCAACGCGCGGCATCGGCTGCATTACTGTTACTGATGTTGGGCTTACTTTGCCTCACCGTGCAGGCGATCGAGCCTGATGACCATAAGGCGCTTGAGCCTGGATTAACCACTGTGCAACGCAGCGATTTCCTCGCCTACACCGTTTTTGATAAGGCTGAATTCACCCAAAACAGCTCATTAACGCCACCGCGGGAAGCTCAATGGATAGCCGTCATCCTGCCGGATAGCTGGAACATCAACAAGCGCGACCGCAACGCCGGATTTGGCTGGTATCGGTTCCGGTTTTCACACCAGGGGGCACATCATGATGGCTATGATGCCCTACAGCGCGCGCTGTACATTCCACGCATTACCAACAACGTCGAGGTGTTTCTGAATGGCTCATCATTCGCCGTCAGTGGCAGGCTGGCGCCTGAACCAGAGAACGCCTGGAATCGCGCCCAGTATTTTCTGGTGCCGCCCAGCTTGTTTAAGGCAGGCGAAAATGAATTACTCATCCGCCTGCATCCTGACGGTTTTTTGCGCACCGGCTTATCCAAAGTCTATCTCGGTGATTCAGGCGCGCTCAATAGTTTGTTTGAGCTGCGCTATCTGGTTCAAACCACAGCACCGCAAATTATTACCGGCCTGCTGGTGGTGATGGCCATATTTTCGCTCGCCATCTGGGCCAAACGGCGCAGTGAAACCATGTTTCTATTTTTTGCCCTGATGGCCTTGGTGGCCGTCATTCGACTGGTGCACTATTATCTGCGGACGACCCCTGACTGGCTTAATCTGCTCGCGGTGCCTTCACTGGCGTGGCTCACTTTTTTTCAATTACAGTTTTCATTTCGATTCGCCAATCACGCCATGCCGCGTATCGAAAAGGGTTTACTGATTTTTACCGTCACCTCCAGTTTCATTTTATTAGTATTGCCGTTTGCCGCACCCGCTGCATATGGCAACGCAACAGCCATCATTTACTTATTGCTCACGCTGTCTGCCCCGTTTCTGCTGGCGGCACTGGCTTACGCACTGACGCGCGAACGCTCCCCCGAAAAAATGATCCTTCTGGCAGCACTGGTGCTGAATTCCGCACTCGGTCTTCATGACACCCTCGCCTATCAGGAGCGACTGGGCTTTGATCAGCTGTACCTGCTGCCGCTGGGCTTGCCGATGATTCTGTTCGCCGTGGCAGCCTTGTTAGTTAAACGTTTTGTCGCAACCCTGAGCGGCTATGAAGCGCTGAATGCCGACCTGGCACGGCGCGTGGCGGAACGCGAAGCGGCCCTGCAATCAAGCTTTGAACAATTGCGCCAGCTTGATCAGCAGCGCGCTACTGCGGAGGAACGACAGCGCCTGATGCGCGATATGCATGACGGCATCGGCTCGCATCTGATGTCAACCCTGGCGCTCGCGCGGATGGGCTCTTTATCCAATAAGGACATGACCGAAGTGCTGGCAGATTGCATCGATGAATTAAAACTCACCATTGATTCCCTGGAACCGGTTGAAAGCGATTTACTGGTGGTGCTGGGTAATCTGCGCTACCGGCTTGAGCCGCGCCTGAATACCGCCGGCATCTCGCTGGAATGGGCTGTGAATGATTTACCGCCGCTGGCCTACCTTGATCCGGAAAATATTCGCAGCGTGCTGCGTATCGTCCAGGAAGCATTCACCAACACCTTGAAACACGCCAATGCCAAACGGATTACTATTTCCACCGGCATTGATTACGTCAGCAATCGGGTGCTGGTGAGGATCATGGATGATGGCGTGGGGGTGGGAACGGGGGCAAACGGTTCAGCAGAAGACCAAAAATACTGCGGGCGCGGCATCGACAATATGAAAAGGCGTGCCACCAAACTCGGCGGCGCCATCGAGTTTACCGCCATGAAAGGCAGCGGCACCTGCGTGAATTTGTACTTGCCGATTACGCTGACTACTCTGGCGAGTTGAACATCAGGCGCGGGCAGCGTGACCTTGCTCAAAGCCTCGCTATGATTAATCACAAGATAATATTAATTATGAGATCGTTATATCAGCTACCGCACCCCGCCTCTCTTCAGGTCATACAACTAAAAATGTCGGCTATGATGTGCGTACCAATCGCCGCAATCCGGGCGCTTATTGCCTCACGTATGCGAAGCCACTTCCAATTTTAGACACCGGCACGTTACTTTTGCCACCATTAGCATTCATTATCGCCAGCGGCTTGCGGCCCGAACTCCAATTCGGCTGGGCAATACTTTTTTGGCCCGTCATCATCGGAGTAGCGACAATGTACGCTTTACCATTGAAGGCTATTGCTCTTAAACTGAATATCTCAAGCCCGGAGCGCCTTTCAACCAATCTATTTTTTGTTTGCCTTGTCGTGGCTGTGTTGCTCGCGTTTATGGTGCCACCTTGGTATGACTAACCAAATGCCTAATATCGTGTTGGAGATGACCGCCGCAGAAATGTTGTACTCAGCAATCTTAGGCCACTACGCTCGCAGCGCACTCAACACCTC
This sequence comes from Burkholderiales bacterium, assembly GCA_043780475.1. Lineage (GTDB taxonomy): Bacteria > Pseudomonadota > Gammaproteobacteria > Burkholderiales > Usitatibacteraceae > UKL13-2. Next base: position 2,974 of record JAYWCO010000209.1, read on the forward strand.
ATCCAGCATTTTCTTCGCGTCGCCAAACAGCATGCGATTATTTTCTTTGTAGAAGAGCGGATTATCCACGCCCGCATAGCCTGATGCCATGCTGCGCTTCATGACAATCGAGGTCTTGGCTTTCCACACTTCAAGTACCGGCATCCCGGCG
>JAYWCO010000210.1:0-1818 GCA_043780475.1 Burkholderiales bacterium
GTGACGGCTGACAAGACGGTGTTGCGAGCGTTTCCGAAACGAGCGATAGCACTGGCCGTGGGCTAACATCGCACCCCATATAGTTGGGTGCGTTTGGGGGGGAGTTATTCACACGAGCAGGGGTCACCATACTGGCAGGCGTCTGCTATTGCATTACAAGGTCCTGAGCCAAAGCCCTTGCCTCACCAAATCTGCAACCCACTAACAATAGAATTAAACTCGTACCATGCAGCGCTATACCTATCCTTTCCGTGCTATGGCGTGCGATAACTTTATCGAGCTTTATGCCGCTTCGCGTGAGGAGGCTGACCGCGTGGCGGCGGCGGCGATGGCTGAAGTGCGGCGTATTGAGGCCAAGTATTCACGCTATCGCGACGATAGCGTGGTCAGTCGCTTGAATCACGCGGCAGGGTTAGCGTCAGTCACCGTGGATACTGAGAGCGCACAGCTCCTCGACTTCGCCGATGCCTGCTACTGCCAGTCGGACGGACTGTTTGATATTACGTCGGGGGTGTTGCGCCGGGCATGGAATTTCACATTGGATCGGCCACCGACCGCCGCAGAAATCGCGCCGTTGCTGCCCCTTATAGGCTGGACGCAGATAGTGCGGACGCCTTCTGTATTCTCTACATCTATAGCGGAGCACACCAATGTTTACCTGCCGCAGGTCGGTATGGAAATCGATTTTGGCGGCTTTGGCAAAGAGTACGCCGTTGATCGTGCGGCTGCGGTGCTGCTGTCTTACGGAGTGCGGCATGCCTTCGTAAATTTGGGTGGCGATGTGGTGGTAACCGGGCCGCATGCGAACGGTGAGCCGTGGCTGCTCGGCATTCGCCATCCGCGTGATGACCGTAGCTGCTTGATGACGCTGCCAATTGCCTCGGGTGCAGTTGCGACCAGCGGGGATTATGAGCGTTACCTGGATTTTGAAGGGCAGCGCTACTCACATATCCTCAATCCCAAAACCGGCGAATCGGTGAGGGGCCTGCAGAGCGTGACGGTATGGGCGCCAAGCTGTTTGGTTGCGGGCAGTATATCGACCATCGCGATGTTGCTGGGGCAAGCGAAGGGAGCAGACTGGCTCGCCCACAGTGGCGCGCAGTATTGGGCGGTTGGGTCTGACGGGAAAGAAATCCACCATAGGTAGTGGTGCAGCGTGAGCTGGCAGGGGTGGCATGATAAAATTAGGAAAATTTTAGTCTGCATGCCGATTTTTCCAACCTAGTCTTTATCGAGTGTATTTATTATGTTCTCACGTCAAAACACCATCCAAACCGTTGATCCTGAAATCTTTGCTGCGATTACCCACGAAAACCAGCGCCAGCAAGATCATATCGAGCTGATCGCTTCCGAAAATTACACCAGCCCTGCGGTAATGGAAGCGCAAGGCAGCCAACTCACCAATAAATATGCGGAAGGCTATCCCGGCAAACGCTATTACGGTGGCTGCGAATTTGTTGATGTGATCGAGACTTTAGCGATTGAGCGCGTTAAAAAATTGTTCGGGGCTGAGGCCGCTAATGTGCAGCCCAATAGCGGCTCGCAAGCCAACCAGGCGGTGTTTTTTGCGCTTCTGAACCCGGGTGATACTTTTCTCGGTATGAGCCTCGCGGAAGGCGGACATTTGACGCACGGCATGCCGCTGAATATGTCTGGCAAATGGTTTAAGCCAGTCGCCTACGGTTTGAATGCCAAAGAAGAAATTGACTACGACCAGGTAGAACGTCTGGCGCACGAGACCAAACCGAAGCTGATTCTGGCCGGTGCATCAGCCTATTCGCTCAAAATCGATTTTGAGCGATTCGCTAAAATCGCCAA
>JAYWCO010000211.1:0-9806 GCA_043780475.1 Burkholderiales bacterium
GAACGGGTTACCGGCTTCGGTGAAGGCTTCAAAGCCATCGGCGTCAAGCACCGCGGCCCATAAATAAACATAATAGCCGGACGCATAGCTTGAGCCGGAAAACAAATGCTGGAAATGCGGGAAGCGATGCCGCATAACAATTTCTTTAGGCATGCCGAGGCGCGCGAGTTGCTCGATTTCAAATTGCTTGAGATCGAGTTCATCCATATTGTTGCGGCTGTGCAGCGCCATATCGAGCAACGCCGAGGCGACAAACTCGACGTTCTCAAAACCCTGATTAAAGGTGCGCGCTTGTTTAAGTTTGGCGATGAGTTGATCCGGGATCGGCTCGTGGGTTTGATAGTGGCGTGCAAAGCGCTTGAGCACCTCAGGCTCACTCAGCCAATGTTCAAATAATTGCGAAGGCAGCTCAACAAAATCGCGCAGCACATGCGTGCCCGCCAGGCGTTCATATTGCACATTGGACAGCAGCCCATGCAAGCCGTGGCCAAATTCATGGAAGAGCGTGCGCGCATCATCAAAGCTCAGCAGCGTGGGCGTGCCTTTGGCGAAATTATTGTTGTTGACGACGATCGGAATAATCTCGCCATCAATCCTGCTTTGCGAGCGATAGACATTCATCCACGCGCCGCCACGCTTGGTAGCGCGGGCAAAATTATCGTGCAGAAAAATGCCGATCAGTTTATTAGCGGCATCGTGGACTTCATAGGTTTTGACATCCGGATGGTACGACTTCAGGTCGGTCTGCTCGGTGAAACGAATACCGAATAAACGCTGGGCGCAATCGAATATGGCCTCGACCATGCGGTCCAGCGGAAAGTAAGGCTTGATCTCGGCATCATGTAAATCATAGCGGGCGGCGCGTACTTTTTCAGCGTAGTAGCGCCAATCCCAGGGCTCGATGGAATCAACGTCCGCGATCGCTTTGAGTGCCGCGCATTCGCCAGCGGCCTTCAGTTTTGCGGGCGTCCATATGCGCATCAACAAGTAGTCCACCGCCTGACGAGTGCCGGCCATCATATCGGCCAGCGCATAGTCAGAATAATTTTCAAAGCCGTGTAACTGTGCTTGTTCGAGGCGCAGCTTCATGATCTGAGCCGCGACCAACAGATTATCGGTTTCGCCGGCTGCAGCACCCGTATCTGCATCTGTCCGGCTGCCGCGTTGCGTCCAGGCTTTGAACGCCTGCTCACGTAAATCACGGCGATCCGAAAAAGTTAAAAACGGCACGATCAGCGAACGTGAAAGGGTAATGACATAACCATCTTCAACACCCCGTTCTTGCGCAGCTTGCAGGGCTGATGCGATTATGGCATTCGGTAATCCGGTGAGATCATCAGCCGCAAGCACCAATTGGTACGCCGCCTCGGCCGCCAATACGTTTTGCGTAAACTGCGTGGTCAGCTCGGCGAGTTCTTCCATGATGTTGCCGTAGCGCGCTTGTGCTGCCGGTGAAAGCCTGGCGCCCGCACGAACAAAATCAAGATGAATACGTTCCAGCAGACGCAATGGCTCAGCATTCAAGCCGAGACTGCCGCGTTGTTGGTACAAAGCGTCGATGCGTTTGAATAATCCGGCATGCATATGCACAGCGCTGTTATGTGCCGCCAACGGTGCTGCCATGTCACGCTCGACAGCTTGCAGTGCAGCTGAGGTTTCGGAAGCGGTCAGGTTTTCAAACAGGGCTTTGAGTCGATTCAACAAACGCCCGCTTTTATCGAACGCGGCGATGGTGTTATCAAAGGTGGCGGGCGCAACATTCAACGCAAGCGCATTAAGCTCGTCGTGATGCGCCTGAATAGCAACATTAAAGGCTGACTGAAAATCTGCCGTTGAGAATATCCCAAACGGTGGCAGCTCATATGGGGTGGCCCAGGTTTGCAGCAGCGGGTTGGCGATATTGGCAGCGCTAAGGTGAGAGTCCATGTTGGTCATGTCTGAGGTAATGTTTAAATTGATGTTGAGGATGCCCATCAAAGCCGTATTTTAAACAGTGGCTTCATCACCCGGGTTATCACCGTCTGTCAGGCGAATTTGCAAGTTTAACAGAGCGCTATAATCTTGGCCTACCTACAAACCTGGCATGCCAGTGCACCCTGTTGGCCTGCTCATGTCATCCACACCCACCGCGCCATGACCCCCACTGAAACTCTCCAACTCCTAAAAGCCACGACTGGTTTCATTGCACTCGGTGACGCGACCGGTAATCTTACGCTGGGGCGGGGCATGCTGAATGGCCAGCCGGTGCATGTCGCGCTGGTGGAAAACAAAATCGCTTCTGGCTCGATTGGTGCCAAAGAGTGCGACAAGCTAGCGAGCCTGTTTCGGATCCTGACTGCGCAAAAAACGCCGTTGTTGCTTTATCTGGATTGTGCCGGCGCACGCGTTTCGGAAGGCTTGCCCGCGCTGGGCGCATTCCGCCAGATGTATCGCGCGGCATTGGAAATGGCGTTGGCGGGCGCGCCGATTACCGCGCTGCTCGGGACACATTGTTATGGCGGCGCTAGCATGCTTGCGGCCTTGGCAGGGGTGCGGGTGTTTTCCAACCATACCCAGCTTGCTATGTCGGGCCCCACCATTTTGGCCGCCGCTGCCGGCGCTTCAGCACTCGATGAGAGCTTTCGTGCGATCGCTGCGGCGAGCATTGGCGGGGCAGCACGCGCGAAGCTTTCGGCGCAGAACCTGCTTGCATGGGACAGTACCGCCATGCCTGCCGCCAATAATTGGTATCAGTTGCATCAACAATTAGGCTTGTATCCGGCGGTGGCGGCTGCGCTTACCGGCGCTGGCAAGCATGATGATGTCGTGCAACGTAAAGATGTGGCGGCGCTATATCCGCTGGGTTATCAGGCGTTTGAATCACCCATCGGCGCGTCAAAAATATTTTTTGGCAAAGCGAAAGATAGCCATGGCCGGATTCGCTTGCTAGGCCTGATTGATCAGCGCCTGCTGGGGGCAGCCCGCACCTGGGCACTGGCAGATCGGGTGTGGGCGCTGGGTGCCAAATTCGCTACTAAGGGGGTTGAGCGTGTGCATGTGCTGGTAGATTGCGAAGCGCATTCGGCGCAGCTTGATGATGAGCGCGCCATGTTGTCCTGCTATCTCGCTGATTTATCGATGGCACTGATGACGCTGGCGAAAGTGGGCGCGATGATTGAAACCACTGTGCTCGGTCGCGTTGGCGGTGGCGTGTATGTAGCGCTGGCGGCAGCATCAAATAAAGTAAATTTGCTGCATGGCGCGGATATTCAATTGCTGCCGAGCAAGGCGGTCGCCAGTATTTTGGGCGAAGCGGATGGCGCAAAATACGGGCTCACTGATTATGTCAACGCCAGGGTCGCAGATGATGAATTGAAGGTGGGCTACTTGCGTGATTAAACTGGCATGCAAACCAAAATTGAAACCATGAACCAGAATTTATACGCACTGTTTGCATCGCGTTTCCCGGCTGATAAATCGCGCGTGTTTATCGAGGCCGATGGTGTCGGCGTCAATGCTGGTGTTGATAATCCGGCGATGCGGCGCAGCATCACCTTTGGCGAGTTTGAGGCGACCATTTCGCAGTATGCCAACCTCATTCAAACCCTGGCGATAGCACCGGGCGAACGGGTGGCGGTACAGGTTGAAAAATCCCCCGAAGCGTTGATGCTGTATCTGGCCTGCCTGAAAGCGGGCGTGGTTTATTTACCGCTCAACAGCGCCTATCGTGAAGGTGAGATTCGCTATTTTTTAGCGGACGCCGAACCGAAGTTAATGATTCACGCGCCGCAGGATGAAGGCTGGATGACGCCGATTTGTGCGGATCTTAATATTCCACATCGCTACACCTTGAATGATGCTGGGGGCGGCTCGTGGCACATAAATGCTCCACAATCCGCCCCAGGCCTAGAGATTGATTCCGGAATCGTGCAGCGCGACGATGAGGATCTCGCCGCGATTCTCTATACCTCCGGCACCACAGGGCGCAGCAAAGGCGCGATGATTACGCATCGCAATCTGAGTTCAAACGCACTCACGCTGCATCAGCATTGGGGCTACAAACCGGGTGATGTGCTGCTGCATGTGTTGCCCTTGTTTCATGTGCATGGGCTGTTTGTGGCCATGCACACCGCGCTGCTCAACGCGCATCAAGGCGGGCGCATGATTTTTCAAAACAGGTTTGAGGCGAAGGCGGTCATTGCTGCACTGGAACACGCCACCATTTTTATGGGCGTGCCGACCCTGTACACACGGCTGTTGGCAGAGCCTTCGTTTACTGAAGTCACGTGTCGTAATATGCGGCTTTTTGTATCGGGCTCCGCGCCGTTATTGGCAGAGACATTCAGTGAATTTAAAATGCGCACCGGTCATACGATTCTGGAGCGCTATGGCATGACTGAGACCGGAATGCTTACCTCCAACCCCTTACTGGGCGAGCGCCGGGGCGGCACGGTCGGTCAGGCACTGCCGGGGGTGACGGTACGGATTGTGGTCGATGCGGATAACGGTAAGGGTAGCGCAAATATTGTGCTCGCCAAGCCAAACGAAATCGGCGCCTTGCAGGTGCAAGGCCCTAATGTGCTGCCCGGCTATTGGCGCATGCCCGAAAAAAACCAGGAAGAATTTACCGAAGATGGTTTTTTCAAAACCGGCGATTTGGGCATCATGGACGCTGACGGCTATATCAGCATTGTTGGTCGCTCAAAGGACCTGGTCATTTCGGGCGGCTACAATATATATCCCAAAGAAATTGAGTTGCTGATTGACGATATGCCCGGTGTGGCTGAAAGTGCGGTTATCGGTCTGCCACATCCTGATTTTGGTGAGGCGGTGGTAGTGGTCATGGTACTAAACAGCGTGCCAAACCCCATGCCTGGCGGGGGTTTTGAAGGATTGGCTAACGCAATGGCAGACGCAGTGGCAGGAGAAGCAGAAGTGAACATATTAGCAGCGCTGTCAGAGACCCACATCATCGCGTTATTGAAAGCAAAACTCGCCAATTTCAAAGTGCCTAAACGCGTGTTCATCGTTAACCAGCTGCCGCGTAATGCGATGGGCAAGGTGCAAAAAAATGTGTTGAGAAAACAGTACGCGTCCACTTTTATGCCGTAATCTGCGATGCTAGACGAAGGGACGATTGGCGATTCACGTTATTATCTTTAAGTCTCTTGAGTTACTGTAGCGCCTTGAAGATCAACAAGTCATCGCCATTTATAGTACGTTGCGCGCGGTTATTAGCCCTTAACTTTTGAGAATTTAATGATTGTTTTTAATTTATCGTGTTCCGAACACCATAGCTTCGACGGCTGGTTCCGCTCAGCAGCAGACTATGATCGCCAGGCTGTGGGCGGCTTGGTGGAATGTCCCCTGTGCGGCGACAAGCACATCACCAAGCAGCTGTCTGCGCCACGTATCAATTCGGGCGCCGCCGTTCCCCGTATTAGCGGCAACGGCAGCGATGCCGACGTTGGACGCGATAATCGCGGCAACAACGAAAGCGATAGTGCCGCATCACAACTTCGTACAGGTAAACGCCGCCTCATTGAAGGACAAGAAGTGCTGGCCGCCTCAACGATGCCGGGCTTACAGGAACATATGCTGCAGCAGTTCAAAAATTTCGTGTTGAGCAATACCGAAAACGTCGGCACCGAATTTGCCGAGACCGCCCGCCGGATGCATTATGGTGAAGAGTCGCAGCGCAATATTCGCGGCCGGGTGTCAATTGATGAAGCGATTGCGTTGCGTGACGAAGGCATCGAAACCGTGTCGTTGCCGCCTGGCGTGGTGCTGGACGAGGGCATGCAGTAATTCAGCAGAGGCGGTAGGAGCGCAGCTCAGTGATGTGCAGCTTAATGATGAGCAGAGCCGGGTTTTAACATCAGCGCTAAAGCAGCCATCGATAGCATTAGCAATCCACCCGCCACAAACGGGGCTTTTACACCGACCGTTTCCGCCAACGTTCCGGCTGCCGCCATGCCGGCCCCCAACCCGCACACAATAAAGGTCGCTGACCAGGTAAACGCTTCTGTCGCATATTTGGCAGGTGCAAGACGCGAGACCATTAACGCTTGCGCGGCAAACGCAGGTGAAATGGTAAAGCCCGCCACAAATGCGATTAACGCAAAGCCGATCCGATGATCAATCACGCCGTGCAACATGAGTGGCACGGCGAACAACGCCAGCAATAGCGCAAATTGCCGCTCAACCGGTTGCTTAAGATGGAGACCGCCATAAATTGCGCCGCCGATCACACTGCCCACTGAATTAAGCGACAGTAACAGCCCCGCAAAGGCCGGTGTTGCCATAGCCGTTGCATAGGCTGGATAACCTACCTCCATCAACCCGCAGGCTGTGGTCAAACCAAATACGGTCATGAATAGCAAAATTAGTTTTGGCTCCGTCAGCGGGCCTAAAAAATGTCGTTCTGTGGGCTGCTCCTGTTGCCAGTATTTAAGTGCAGGTGAACGCAGGAAAACCACAATCGACAACGTCACGACAACCCATGTGGTCAAGATGGCGGCGCGTGGATTGCTGAAGGCGAGAATGATGCCCATAAGTGATGGGCCGATGGTGAAATTCATTTCCATCAGCACCGAATCGACTGAAAATGCCATACGCCGATCCGCATCATTCGCAAAACGGTGTCGCCATAAAGTACGGGTCAGCACCGTGATGGGTGGCGAGAAAATCCCCATCAGTATCACCGATATAAATACCGAAACCAGCGGCCAATGCCACCAGAGTGCGGCGATAAAAAGCCCGAACGCGACCGGCTCCATCACCCCGGTTATGCGCAGCGGCAGCAGCGGGCCGATGCGGTCAATGATGCGACCCTGCACCGGCGCGGCCACCGCCATCGAAAAAAAGTATACGCCCAGCACGCTGCCCGCAATTTTAAAATTGCCCAATGATTCGCGCAAATACATGACCATCGAAAGCCCCATCATGCCAATTGGCATACGCGACAAAAACGTGATGATCAGGGTCGGGCCAACATCGGGAAGATTGATGAAGTCGCGATAGGGTGCTGCAAACCGGATGAATAAATTAGGCGAAGTTTTCAACAAAGTTTCATGCTAGTTTGCCGCTGCCGTCTTGATCAGAATCGCGATCGTGATGCGTGAAATCGCCACGAGTTTATCCGCTTCGTCGGTGATGCGGATTTCCCAAACATGGGTGGTCTTGCCCATATGCAAGGGACGCGCTGTGCCGATCACAAAGCCCGAGCGCACACCGCGAATATGGTTGGCATTTATTTCGAGGCCGACCACGTTGTACTGGCTGGCGTCCACCGCTAAATAGGCCCCTGAGCTGCCCAGCGTTTCAGCCAATGCGACTGACGCGCCTCCATGCAGCAAGCCCATCGGTTGATGGGTGCGGTGATCCACCGGCATCTTTGCTTTCAGATAATCGTCACCGATCTCAATGAATTCGATGCCGAGGTGCGCATTCAGCGTGGGTGCAGGATGATTAAGCTCTGCGAGAGCAGGGCGGCGATGCCAGATGGCTTGTGTCATGTTCAGTTTGCCTTAAAAAATGGACAGGAATTTCTGTTGATGTACTTGACTGTTTGTCATAGAACTACACATGGAGCCTAAAGTTTAGCCGCAGCGATGATGAGTGCGGCGATAACAATGATCGTGATGATGGAGCGTAGTTTATAGAACCAGACCGGTATCAGCTTTTGTAAATTCAGGAGCGTATCAATGGCCCAAACAAAGCCGAACAAAAAGATGGCAACCAATATCCGCGAGGTAGGATGCGAGACAAATAACATCGCCCACGCCAGTAATGAAGGCACTACCGACAGATAAAAAAGCGTGGTAGCGGTGCGCGGTGCAGATTCAGAAAAGCCAATGCCGATACCCCACTGAATACCCCCCAGGAACGATAAAATAACCGCAGCATAGGTGGTGATGAGCTGGACAATGAGCGCGGTTTGCGATGTGCCGCGAGCTTCTGCCACAAACAGCATGACGACCAGCGCGATGAACGGAATCGCACCTGCCAGCGTCAGCATCAGGGCCGACCGCTGTGCACTACTGGCAGTGGTTTTCGGTGCTGTCATGTTGGCCATCACCGGTTACCCTTTAAGTTGATGCCACCATCCGCACGGCGCGCACGCGCTGCTTTTATCATCAGTGCGGTTGAAAACGCCGCCAACAATCCAAACCAGATCAGCGACCAAGCCGCTAAGGTGATGCCCAAAATGGGCGGATATTTATCAGCACAGCCACCCGTTGCAAACAAATACTCGGGCCACCAATTGGCACTGGGCAAGGTGTTGACAAAGGTGCCAACCGGATCAGCCAAGCAGGATTGCATGGTGTCACCTTTGCTGAGTTGCCAGATGGCAAAGCTGGCGCCAGTGCTGGCGATCAAGGCGATGATGGTGTTGTAAATCATGCCCGTGGTACGACGCGGACCATGCAGCACACCGATCAGTGCAACGATAGCAATGCTCATATAAGCATAGCGCTGCAAGATGCATAGCGGACAGGGTTGTTGATGTTGCGTCCCGTATTGCAATTGATAGGCGGTAGCCAGGAGGACGGTGCAAAGGAGTGCGATAACCGAAAAAACGGCGCGCGCGGAAAGTTTGATAACCATATTATTGAGTCCTGTTTTTGAATTCCGCTTGTTAGTTTCGCTTTTAGATTACGTGCGGCCTAAACCAGCACGCGAAGCTCACGCAGCAATACCGACAGCATCGCCAGATCCGACTCTCTCGCCTGTTTTAAATCAGCCATCACTTCATGCATTCGGGCCAGCGCTTTATGGTGATGGCTTGACCATGCATCAATAAGTGAGGCGGCGTCAGTTAATTGGGGCGAAAGATTCAAAACGCCGGCTGTCAACTGCCGCTGCAGGTTGGCAATATCGTCACGCATCGCCGCACGCGCCATCGATTGCCAATGAGTATCAGCAGGCAAAGCGGCAATCTGCCCGGCGGCCCAGCGCAAATCGAGCTTACCGACCAAGGCAAAATAAACGGCACCCGCGAGTGGCACATCGCGATTTTTTTCAACCGAAACCTCAACAATATCCAACACCGAATACAACGCATCAAGCCTGGCGACAGCGCTGGCTAATGCCGCCGGCACACCGCGCTCGGTCAGACGTAGCTCAGCCTGCTTGATGGCTGCCAGATCTTCGGGCGATAAAAATTCACCCAGCCGCGATGAAACCGCTGCAACGCCAGGCGCGAAAAAAGCCAGCACTTGCGCAATCGGCATTTGCTCTGAGCGGCGGCGTAAAAACCACAAGGTAGCGCGGACCACCAGGCGACCGACTTCAATCGTCATTTCATTCTGGATTGACGCCGGTATCTTGTTGTCGAGTACATCAATGGCTTGCCAAACCGGTAATAAACCAAACACATCGCGCGCCAAGATATAGCAGCGCACCACCTCTGCGGCGGACGCGCCGGTTTCTTCCTGCATGCGATGCACAAACACACTGCCGGTGCGATTGATGGTGCCATTCGCGACCACGGTCGCAATAATTTCACGCTTCAGGGCATGTTGCGGCATGATCGGGGCAAAGCGTTTTTGCAAGGCCGTCGGGAAGTAGGTAATCAGTTCTTTGGCGACGTATGTATCGTCAATCAGCGTCGATTTCAGCAGCTCATCAAATAATTCCATCTTGCTGTAAGCAAGCAGCACCGCGCGTTCGGGCGAGGTAAGCCCTTTTTTATTGGCCTTGCGGTTCGCGATTTCCTCATCGTCCGGTAAATACTCCACCCCACGATTGAGGCGCCCGGCTTTTTCCAGATGGCGAATAAAACGTGCCTGCGCATCGATCAGTTTTTCGCCGCGCACCCCGGA
>JAYWCO010000212.1:0-2157 GCA_043780475.1 Burkholderiales bacterium
AGATACGGCGCACAGTCTGCGCGGCGCATCCGCTAGCGTCGGCTTTCCACGCGTTGCCGCATTATGCAAAGACATGGAATCAGGCGCGCGTAGACTGGATACGGCCACTTCCGGTGCCGATAATGATCCGCAAGGGCAGGTAAATTCATTGCCATCGTATGCGGCACTGGATGAAATATTTAAATTAATCCAGCATCATTATCGGGAAGCCGATATTGCGCTGGGGCAGTGGCTAACCATCGACTCCCATCACTAATCCATCAGCACCGCCGCACCGCAATACAACTACACCACTATTTACATGATGCGCTTGATCGATGAGAGCTGATTGTTCAAGTCCTGCAAATGCTCATATTGACCCGGTCCGAACACGGCGCAGCGCCCCACATAATTGGCATCACTACAGAGCTGCCAACGGCCCGCGTAAATAATCATCGACATGGCGCGGTCATTGAAATCTTTACCGGCCAGATTATCAACATTGGTGCGGGTACTAAAACTACGACCGGTAAAATTACGGTGATCATAGACGACCAATTCAGCTCCATCGTTCGGGTTCATACCGCCGCCGTTGCCTGAACGTCCGCTCATGCTGGCGGGTGCAGCAGTGCTGGCGCGAATGGACGAGATCGACCGGTATAGTTCGGCATCCATGCGACGGTAATGGCCCACGCCCAGCACGCGGCAAACGCCCCGAAAATTTGCGTCAGTACACAATTCCCAGGTGCCGCGTTCGATCACAATGGACTGGGTGGCGTCGTTAAAACCAGAATGCTCCAGATTTGCAACATTGCCTGAAATACTCATGCCGCGTCCCAGAAAGCCATCCGCATCATAGAGCACCAGTTTGCCGGGAGTGTTATTGCTATCCCCAGCGTTTGCCGCAATCAGGGATGGATCCTGCGCCCCTGACAGCAGGCGCGCTGATGAAATTTCACGCGCCATGCCCGCACCCAAATCGTTATAGCGGCCCGGCGTATAGACGCGGCAGGTGCCGCGGTAACCTGCGTCCGTGCACAGCTCCCAGGTGCCGCCGCTTACAATCAGCGAAACCGCACGATCATTAAAGCCAACCGGGGCAAAATTTTCGGTGTCTGCATCAAGCAATAGCGATTGGCCGGCATATTCACGTTGCTCAAAAAATTCGATCAGCGCGCGATTGCGCCTGGCATATTCACCTGCCGGATTCCCGTAGGTTTCTACTTCCCGTGCGGAAGAAATCTGGTTCGCAAAGCGCGCGTCAAGGCGGCGATATTCGCCACGCGCAAAGGTTGCGCAGGTGCCGCGAAACTCCGCATCTGTACACACCAGCCAGGTGCCCGAACGCACCCGAATGCTATTGGCGCGGTCATTGAAACCGCTGAGATCAAAATTGGTGTTGGTGGTACGCAGGCTTAATTGCTCCCCGCTAAAGCCTTCGGATTCATAAAAAATAATTTCGGCTGCGCTGGCTGAAACCACTGCCGCTGCTGATGCCACCATTGCGGCCATCCAAATTTTGGCTATTTTTAGCCAGCGCTGAGCCGATGTGCTGCCAGTTTGCATACCGAATATTAATGATGGGGCCGCCATGTTCATCCTCACTATCGTCAAGTCATAAACCTTACACCACATGATCCGGCGCAAGTGCGCAGGGCTTGATCGCATCGCCCGTTTCAATTTGCAAGGTAGGGTGGCCAATACGAAACCGGTGCTCCAATTCATCTGCCACATTTGCAAAAAAATCATCGCCCGGATGACCGTTAGGCATCAACAGATGGGCGGTCAGCGCGGTTTCGGTGGTGCTCATTCCCCAAATATGCAAATCGTGAACTTCAACCACACCGCTCAGCGTGGATAAATAATTTTTGACCTCGGCCGCATCAATATTGGACGGCACCGCTTGCATGGCCAGTTGCACAGATTCACGCAATAAGCCCCAGGTGCTCAGCAAAATCACAATAGCAATAACCATACTCGCCGCCGAATCCAGCCACAGCCAGCCGCCTAACAACATTAACACCCCCGCAGCCGCCACCCCCAATGACACGGCGGCGTCAGCCGCCATATGCAAATAGGCGCCGCGCAAATTGAGATCGTGCTGGCTGCCACGCATGAATAACATCGCTGTCATGCCATTGATCAGTACCCCTGCCAACGCCACCCCGATCACTACGC
>JAYWCO010000213.1:0-6266 GCA_043780475.1 Burkholderiales bacterium
CGAACGCGTCGTCACCAATAAAGATCTGGAAAAAATTGTTGATACCAATGATGAATGGATCGTCAGTCGCACCGGTATCCGTGAACGTCATTACGCCGCAGACGATCAAAACGCCAGCGATTTGGCGCTGATTGCCTGTCAGCGTGCGATGCAAGCTGCAGGGGTGACCGCTGCCGATATTGATCTCATTATTGTCGGCACCTCGACGCCTGATATGGTGTTCCCCGCCACTGCGTGCATCCTGCAGGATAAATTGGGCGTGAAGCAGGGCTTTGCGTTTGATATTCAGGCCGTCTGTGCAGGCTTTGTGTATGGGCTTGCGACGGCTGATAAATTCATTCGTTCGGGCTCGGTTAAATGTGCGCTGGTGGTGGGTGCCGAGGTGTTTTCGCGCATTATGAATTGGCAGGATCGCAGTACCTGCGTGCTATTCGGTGATGGCGCGGGCGCAGTCGTCGTCAAAGCCTCAGATACGCCGGGTATTCTTTCTACGCATCTGCACACAGACGGCAGTTATCGTCACGCGCTGGCCACGCCAGGCACAGTAGAAGGCGGTAAAGTGCGAGGCAGCCCGATGCTCACCATGGAAGGCAGTACCGTGTATAAATTCGCGGTCAAGGCATTTGAAGAGGTGGCATGGGAAGCACTGCGCGCCAATCATTTAGGGCCTGCCGATATTGATAAGTTTATTTGTCACCAGGCCAATCAACGCATCATCATGCACGCCGCCAAAAAGCTCGCCTTGCCTGATGACAAAGTGGTGCTCACGGTAGACAAGCATGGCAACACCTCCGCCGCCTCTATTCCGCTCGCGCTCGATAGCGTAGTGCGTGACGGGAAAATCAAGGCAGGCGACACGATTTTGCTGGCAGCGCTGGGCGGCGGTTTTGCCTGGGGCGCGGCGTTACTTAAATGGTGATCCGTCAAGTGATCATTTGTTAACATGACTATTTTCGCGATCACCTTCGCCGGGCAGGGTTCACAGTCTGTCGGCATGATGGCAGGTTTCACTGATGCTTCAGCCGCCATCATCAAGCGCACTTTTGAAGAAGCCTCTGACAGCATACATACCGATTTATGGGGCATGGTGGTTAACGGCTCCGCCGAAACGCTGGGGCGGACGGTCAATACTCAGCCCGTGATGCTGACGGCAGGGGTTGCTACGTTTCGTGCATGGCAGCACGCGGGCGGTCGTGTGGCTGATTTTTATGCGGGTCATAGCCTCGGTGAATACACCGCATTAGTCGCAGCCGGGGCCATTTCTTTTGCCGATGCGGTACCACTCGTACGCTTTCGTGCGCGCGCCATGCAGGATGCGGTTCCTGAAGGCACTGGCGGCATTGCCGCCATCCTCGGCCTGGAAGTTGAAGCGATTCGGGCGCTGTGCATTGATGCTGCCGATGGTGAAGTATTGGAAGCGGTTAATCTGAATTCGCCAGGGCAGATTGTGATCGCGGGCCATAAAACCGCGGTAGAGCGCGGCATGGCGCTAGCTAAAGAGCGTGGTGCCAAGCGTGCGTTGCTGCTGCCGATGAGCGTGCCATCGCATTGCGCACTGATGAAGCCCGCGGCAGAAAAGCTTGCGCAGTATTTGCAAGGCGTTACCATCCACGCGCCTGCTGTGCCAGTGATTCAAAACGCCGATGTGACGGCGTTTAATCATGCGGTCGCCATTAAACAGGCACTGGTTGAGCAGCTTTACCGTCCGGTTCGCTGGATCGAAACCATCCAGTATCTGGCCGCCCACGGTACTACTAACGTGGTTGAATGTGTTCCTGGCAAAATTTTAACCGGGCTAAACAAGCGCATCAATGCGACCCTGCATTGCATAGCGATTACAGATTCCGCCACGCTGGAAGCCGCGATTATTCAAACCGAAGCAAAACGGTAAGCATGGAAAGCATATGGAAAATACAGTGAACCCTAAAACAAAGCCCTTGACGGGGCAGATTGCGCTGGTCACCGGCGCATCGCGTGGTATTGGTGATGCCATCCTGCGCATCCTGGGCGACGCCGGGGCCACGGTGATTGGTACCGCCACGACTGACGCCGGTGCCATGGCAATCAGTAAAAATATTCACGATGCAGGATTCAATGGCGCGGGTATGACGCTTAATGTGCAAGACGCTGCACAAATAGAGTCCGTCATTAAAAATATCGAAGAGAAATTCAGTGCGGTTTCGATCCTTGTCAACAATGCGGGCATCACCCGCGACACCTTGCTCATGCGCATGAAAGACGACGACTGGAACGCCGTCATCGATACTAATTTAGGGTCTGTATTCAGGCTCAGCCGGGCGGTGGTTAAAACCATGATGAAGGCGCGCGCCGGACGTATTATCAATATCGCCTCGGTAGTCGGCTTTATGGGCAATCCAGGTCAAACCAATTATGTCGCGGCAAAAGCGGGCATGGTAGGTTTCACTAAAGCCCTGGCGCGCGAAATCGGCAGCCGCGGGATTACCGTAAATTGTGTGGCTCCTGGATTTATTGAAACCGATATGACCAAGGCGCTGGCCGACGAGCAGATCAACCGGCTGGTCGCCAATGTGCCGCTGGGGCGCTTGGGCAATGTGAATGATGTTGCCGAAGCGGTTTTATTTCTGGCATCATCCGGCGCAGGTTATATAACGGGCAACACGATTCATGTGAACGGCGGCATGCACATGGAGTAGTGCTGCAGGCGTCAGTTAGGAGGCAGGAGATTGATACGTCACAGCCATATGCAACAGATCAAGCAGCACCGCATACGAAATATTCAATGTAAAAAAATGTTTGCATCTTATTTGGTAAAATAGCGCAGTTGTAGTACTCACCCTGAATTCACCCCTGTTGGAGGAAGTAGCAAATGGATAATATTGAAGCCCGCGTCAAGAAAATCGTCGCAGAACAGTTAGGCGTTGCCGAAGCTGATATCAAAAACGAATCTTCGTTTGTTGAAGACCTCGGCGCTGATTCCCTCGACAATGTAGAGCTCGTCATGGCACTCGAAGAAGAATTCGAGACCGAAATTCCTGATGAAGCCGCTGAAAAAATTACCAATGTTCAGCAAGCCGTTGATTACATCAGCGCGAATAAAAAATAAGTCGCGCGCTACGATCCAGTGCCATCGGGCTGTCCATCGTTGTGGGCGGCCCGATTGGTTTTGTGTGATCGTCACTTGATATTTTATGCTGCATCCTGATTTGCTCTTAATTGACCTCAATAATGTTAAGCCATGACTAAAAGACGCGTTGTGATTACGGGGCTTGGTATTGTTTCCCCTGTCGGCAATACGATCCCTCAGGCGTGGGATAACATCACGAATGGGCGGGGCGGTATTTCGCCGATACCGATCAGCCGATTTGATGCGAGCACCTTGCCGACGCGCTTTGCCGCGCTGGTTAGCGATTTTAATCCCGGCGACTGGATGTCACCCAAAGAAGTCCGCCGCATGGACACTTTTATTCATTACGGCTTGGCCGCCGCGAAAATGGCGATGGACGATGCAGGCTTAGTCGTCACCGAACAAAACGCCGAACGTATCGGCGTCAACGTTGGCTCCGGTATTGGCGGATTGCCGATGATTGAAGACACCGTCCGTGAAATGATTGCGAAAGGCCCCCGCCGTATTTCGCCCTTCTTCGTGCCCGGCTCAATCATCAATATGGTGGCCGGTATGATCTCGATTCAATACGGCTTCAAAGGGCCAAATGTTTCCATGGTCTCAGCCTGCACTACCTCTGCACACTGCGTCGGCGATGCCGCACGCTTTATTGAATATGGTGATGCCGATGTGATGATCGCGGGCGGTTCTGAAGCCACCATCAGCATGTCCGGCATTGGCGGCTTTTGTTCATGCAAAGCGCTCTCAGAACGTAACGATTCACCCGAAACGGCGAGCCGCCCGTTTGATCGCGACCGTGATGGTTTTGTGCTTGGCGAAGGCGCGGGTATTTTGGTGCTGGAATCGCTGGAGCACGCTCAAGCGCGCGGCGCACGCATTTATGCGGAACTGCTTGGCATGGGCATGAGTTCAGACGCCTATCACATGACCTCGCCGAGCATGGACGGGCCGCGTCGCGGCATGCTTAATGCGATGAAAAACGCGCGGGTTAATCCGACTGAGATTCAATACATCAACGCCCACGGCACCTCGACGCCGCTCGGCGACAAGAATGAAACTGAAGCCATGAAAGCGGCCTTTGGCGATCACGCGTACAAGGTGGTGGTTAATTCCACCAAATCGATGACCGGCCATTTGCTCGGTGCAGCCGGCGGGATTGAGGCGGTATTTACCACCCTCGCCATTCATCATCAAATATCGCCACCCACGATCAATATTTTTAATCAGGATCCCGCATGTGATCTCGATTATTGCGCCAATACCGCACGCGATATGAAGATTGACGTGGCGCTATCCAATTCATTCGGCTTCGGTGGCACCAATGGCTCGCTCGTATTCAAGCGCTTTGCGTAGCCGCAGTCGTTGGTATCGGTCAGCCTGGTGAAACGTCTATTGGCAACGGCTGCCGTGCTCGCTGTATTTGTAGCCGTTCTAGCTGCTGTGTGGCTTTACAGCTTTGCGCATAGCGCATTGCCGTTGCCCTTTTCACCAGCACCAGCACTGCCATCAGCATCGCCGCAAGTAACCACGCCGTTTGAGTTTATCGTCAAGCCGGGAACCTCGCTCAAAGGTTTATCGAGGCAATTAACCGAGCAGGGGCTGCTGCCGGAGCCGCAATTGTTTTGGTTGCTAGGCCGGGTTATGGATCAGGCAACCGGGATCCAGGCAGGCACTTATCGCCTGGAGTCCCCCGTCACCCCGCTGCAGTTATTGCAAAAGCTTAATAGCGGCGATGTTGTGCCGATTTCTGTGACCTTTGTTGAAGGCATGACATTTGCCGACATGCGCGCGCGACTGGCAAAAACCGAGAACGTAAAAATTACTCTGCAGGGCGTTAGCGACGCAGAAATATTAACGCGCATCGGTGCGCCTGAAGCGTATCCTGAGGGGCTATTTTTCCCCGATACTTATCGTTTTTCAGCGGGTACGACCGATCTGGATATTCTGAAAAAAAGCTATCAAGCCATGCAGAAAAAATTAGCCGAAGCATGGGCCATGCGTGATGCCGATTTGCCTTATTCATCGCCTTATGAGGCGTTAATTATGGCGTCCATTATTGAAAAGGAAACCGGGCGATCAGAAGAGCGTCCCCTGATTGGTTCAGTGTTCGTGAACCGTTTAAAGCTGCCGATGCGCCTGCAAACAGATCCGACCATTATTTACGGCATGGGTCAAAAATTTGACGGCAATATTCGCAAGCGCGATCTCACTACCGATACACCCTACAACACCTATACCCGTGATGGTTTGCCGCCCACACCAATCGCGATGCCCGGTTGGGGCTCATTGCTGGCCGCGGTGAAGCCCGCGCAATCTGATCGTCTTTATTTTGTGGCCAAGGGTGATGGTAGCCATTATTTTTCAGGCTCGCTGGTGGAGCATAATCGTGCCGTGAATAAATACCAATTGGGCCGATGAAGTAACAACCTAATCATGCGCGGAAAATTTATAACCCTGGAAGGTATCGACGGCGCAGGCAAATCCTCGCATACGATCTTCATCGCCGATTGCATACGGGCGCGAGGCTTTGAGGTCGTCATGACGCGCGAGCCCGGCGGCACGGCGCTCGGCGAGACGTTACGCACTTTGTTGTTAAACGAAAAAATGCATCCTGACACGGAGGCGCTACTAATGTTTGCCTCCCGCCGTGAACAAGTGGCAGATATTATTGAGCCAGCGCTGGCAGCGGGCAAATGGATTATTTGTGATCGCTTCACCGACTCCACCTATGCCTATCAATGTGGTGGCCGCGGACTATCAGCCGAGCGCACCGCCATACTCGAGCAATGGGTGCACGGCCATTTACAGCCAGACCTGACGTTTTTATTCGATGCGCCATTGGCAGTCGCGCGTGCGCGGCTGGATAAAAATACGGCTGAGCCTGACAAATTTGAACGCGAGCAAAATGATTTTTTTGCCCATGTTCGCGCCGCTTATTTGCAGCGTGCTGCCGAGTTTCCAGCGCGTATCAAGGTAATCAATTCTGCGCGACCCATCCCCGACATTCGCGCGGAACTTGCGCTGCTGTTGGCGCATGCGCAGCCCGCGCTATTATCATCAACACCGACATCACCATCAACATGATTGATCTGCTGCCCTGGCATCGCCAACCGCTGACTGAGCTGCTGGCCCGGCGTGACAAGCTGCCGCACGCGCTGCT
>JAYWCO010000214.1:0-2730 GCA_043780475.1 Burkholderiales bacterium
GCATAGCCACAGGGATTGATGCGCGCAAACGGCGCTAAATCCATATCCACATTCAGTGAAAGCCCGTGATAGGTGGCGTGGTTGGCCATGCGCAGGCCAATCGCGGCGATCTTGGCGTCATCATCGTGTTGCCTCACATACACACCGGGCATGCCGACTTTGCGATAACTTTCCACACCATATTCTGCAAGCAAATCGATCAGTGATTGCTCGGTTCTTCGCACAAGCTCTTTGACGCCGCAGCCATTAGCCGTCAGGCGTTTGGTATCGAGCAACAGATACGCCACCAGTTGGCCGGGCCCATGATAGGTTACTTGCCCGCCGCGCTCTACCTTGATCACGGGAATATTGCCGGCCTGCAGCACATGTTCAGATTTGCCGGCAAGCCCCAGGGTGAAGACCGGTGGATGCTCCAGCAGCCAGATTTCATCGGGGCGGTTCGATTCTTTGATGGCATGGGGACTGCGATTGTGCGCCTGCATGGCGCAAAGCGTAGGCTCGTACTCAACCAAGCCCAGGTGCTTGATGAGGGCGCGGTGCTGCGTAGGCTGAGTGGTTTCGGCTGTCATGCTGATGCTGCGTTGAGGTGGAGATTTTTTGTTGGATTAGGGATGATTACAGCGCCATCAATACCAACGGATGCGCCGACAGCTCGCGATAAATATCATCGATCTGCTTTTTTGAGGTGGCGTTGATAGTGGTGGTGACGGATAAAAAATTGCCATTTTTGGAAGGGCGCATTTCGATCAATTTGGAATCAAGATCAGGCGCATGTTTAAGCACGATATCGATCACCGTTTGAGCAAAATTACTTTGCCCTGCGCCATCAGCCATGCGGCCCATCGCCTTGATCGGAAAAGCGGTGGGAAATCTTAGGAGGGTTTCTTCGCCCTCACCGATGAGTTTGGGATGTTCGTCTGACATATAAAATTCCCGACAATATTAATCATGCAGCCAGTGCTTGATGGTTTACAGGCTGCGTTTGTATTCCTGAAACAGTGCGTACATTTTGGTGAAGATGGGGCCAGGTTTACCACTCAGTAAGCCGTGCCCGACGGGCTTGTTATCGAGCGTGGTGATCGGCACCACCTCTTTGGTGGACGACATGATCCACAGCTCGTCAGCGGTGTTTACTTCGCGCCGCGAGACGCGACGAATCTGTAGCGGCATACCGGCTTTTTGCGCGAGCTCGATCATTAATTCATAGGTAATGCCGGGCAAAATTAAATTATCCAGCGGCGGGCACAGGATCACGCCGTTCTTAACCGCCGCAATATTGCTGGCCGATGATTCAGTCAAATAACCATCGCGGAACAGTAGCGCTTCATCAGCGCCGTCCTGGTTTGAAGCGTGCTTCAACATCACCGCGCCGAGCAGCGCCGTGGCTTTGATGTGGCAGCGCAGCCAACGATTATCGTCGAGCGAAACACAGGAAATACCTTTTTCATAAACCTCCCGCTTCGGCGTCGCCAATGCATTCGCCATCATAAATACGGTCTGCGTCAAACCCTTCGGCGGCGCGAAATCCCGCTTCGCCACGCCGCGTGTGATCTGAATATAAACGCCGATATTGCCGCCGTTATTGCGGGTCACAAGGTCGCCAATATGCGCCTCCCATTCGGCCATGCTGTAAGGGTTGACGATTTCCAGCTCATCCAGGCTGCGCTGCAGGCGCTGCAGATGTTCCGCCAAGCGCAACGCCTTACCGTCGTAAAACGGGATCACTTCATACACCCCGTCACCAAAAATAAAGCCGCGATCAAGGGGCGAAATATGCGCCTCTGCCAATGGCATCGTGTGGCCATTGAGAAACACGGTGGGCAGACACATAGCTAGACTCATGATTTTTCTTTCGAGTTTTCTTTTGGATTACTTTTTGAACATCAATCGGATCGCATCCCAGCCGCGCCCTAAAAATCCGGCAACCGGTACATCTTCGAGCGCGACCACCGGTATTTCGGCGATGAGTTTTTCATCTTTCATGAGTTTCATCATCCCTGCTTTTTCGCCCGCGCGCAACGGGGCCAGCAGCGGCTCGGTGGTGGTGAGGGTGGCCTTGAGTCCGGTGAATTTATCCTTGGGCAGGGTGAGCCAGATATCGTGATCGAAACCGAGCTTCACCGTGTTTTGCGCGCCTTTGAAAATTTCAGGCGTAGCCACAGCATCGCCTTTTTTGTAGAGCTTTTGCGCATCAAAAAATTGATAGCCGAAATTAAGCAGCTTCTGGCTTTCCTGCGTGCGGGCGGCGTCAGAGACGGTGCCGAGCACCACCGAAATCAGCCGACGCTCGCCGCGCTTGGCGGTGGCGATCAGGCAATAACCGGCGGCTTCGGTATGGCCGGTTTTTAAACCATCGACGCTGGGGTCTAAAAACAGCAGGCGATTGCGGTTGGGCTGGGTGATTTTATTGTGCGTGAATTCGCGCTCTTTGTAGTAACCCACCTCACTCGGAAAATCGCGCATCAACGCATTCGCCAGCAGCATTAAGTCGGTCGCGGTTGAATAGTGTTGCGGGTCGGGCAGGCCGGTCGCGTTGACGAAATTAGTATTTTTCATGCCGAGGCGCTGCGCTTGTTTGTTCATCAGCTGCGCGAACAAATCCTCCGAACCAGCAATCGCTTCAGCCAGTGCAATCGAGGCATCGTTGCCGCTTTGCACAATCATGCCGCGAATCAGTGGCTCGACCGCCGGGGTTTGCTTGGGATCAATAAACATGCGCGAGCCTTCGGC
>JAYWCO010000215.1:0-2410 GCA_043780475.1 Burkholderiales bacterium
CTCATCAACAAAGAAGCGCAATTTTAGCGATGCCCGATTTCAGTCAAAAAGTTATTCGCTGGCAACGGCTCCATGGACGCCACGGCTTGCCCTGGCAAAACACGCGTGATGCCTATCGCGTCTGGCTGTCCGAAATTATGTTGCAGCAAACGCAGGTAGGCACGGTGATTGGGTATTACGAACGTTTTTTGAAAAGTTTTCCGACCATCTCGGCGCTGGCCGCCGCGCCGCCGGATGAGGTAATGCAACACTGGGCAGGCCTGGGCTACTATGCGCGGGCGCGCAATCTGCATCGTGCGGCTCAGCAAATGGTTGAGCAACACAGCGGCCGCTTCCCTGAGTCATTTGACACCATCCATGCGCTGCCCGGTGTTGGCCGCTCTACCGCCGCCGCGATCAGTGCGTTTGCGTTTGGTCAGCGCGCCGCGATTTTGGATGGCAATGTCAAACGCGTATTTGCACGGCATTTCGGGGTGGCGGGCGAGGTGAAATCAAAATCGGTCACAGATCAATTGTGGGCAATCGCCGAGGCCCAATTGCCGGAAACCAGTATCGAGCCCTATACCCAAGGACTGATGGATTTAGGCGCAACCCTGTGCACACGATCCAAACCAAGCTGCTTGTTATGCCCGGTACAAACAAGCTGCGTGGCTCACCATGAAGGACTCACGGCCAGCTTGCCGGGTAAAAGTGCGAGGCGTGAAATACCGCACCGGAATATTCAAATGCTGGTGCTTATCGATGCGGGCGAGGTGCTATTGGAGAAGCGTCCACCGACCGGCATTTGGGGCGGATTATGGTCGCTGCCCGAATGCGCCATCGAGCTTGATGCGCTTGACGAAGCGAGATCCCGATTTGCGATCAGCGCTAATAAAATTACAGAATTGGCCGTGGTAGAGCATGGCTTCACGCATTATTCATTGTCGATTTTTCCCAGACAGATTCGCGTTACGGCCAAGCAGCCTCGCGCCATGGAGGCGGGATTGGTGTGGCGCGATCTTGTGGATATTGGCAAGGCCGCGCTGCCCGCGCCGGTCAAGAAAATTCTATTGTCACTGGCGGATAACCACCATTTGCCGAACGCATAAAATCAGCTTTCATACGGATTGGCATAGCCTAGTTGCGCCAGAATGCGCACCTCTCGGGCCTCCATCCGCTTTGCGTCCTGCTCGCGCTCATGATCAAATCCGGCCAAATGCAAAACCCCATGCACCGTGAGATGCGCGTAATGTGCGGCGAGCGGTTTTCCTTGCTCGCGTGCTTCACGCGCCACGATGGGCGCACATAAAACCAAATCTCCTTGCAGCGTCCTGGATTTTTTTTCGTGGTACACAAAGGTCAGGACATTGGTCGCATAATCTTTGCCGCGAAATGCAGAATTCAGATCGCGCCCTTCCGCGGCGTTGACGATGCGCAAGGTTAATTCAGCAGGCTTGGTGCTCACCAAAAGTGCGGCAGTAATCCATTTATGAAACAGCCGCTCAGTGGGAATATTGGCGAGACGGCTGACGCATTGAATATGGATGCTAGAAACTGTAGCGGCGACATCGGCGGTCACCCCGGTAGTTACGTTAGCGATAGATTTCTCAGTCATTTTTAGCTTCAATCGCGCGCGCCAGGGTTAACAGTTTCGTAAATTGCGCAACGGCAACATCATCGCCCAGCAACATTAAACTTTCGCCCACATAAATTTCCATAACTGAGCGGCCCGGCACATCCAACGCTGCGCGCGGATTACCCAGCCAGTATTTATCCGCATGCGCGATCTGATCACGCGCCGCTTCCAGTGCCGCGACGCTAACCGGAAAATGCAGATGCAGCATATTGGCTTGCAGGATTTTGGGATTGACGGTGATCTCTTCACACCGTGTAATCGCCTTCGCAAACTGTTGAGCGCGAGCGTAGTAGGCAGGCATACGCGCGATCCGTTCATCAAAACGCATGACGGTGCTGACCACGAACGGATGCTGCTGCACCAGGTTGCCGCCATGGCGGCGTTGCCACAGGCGTGCCTCAGTAATGAAATCCATTTCGCCCAGCAGCATCGCGCCCGCCATACCACCAATGCCTTTGTAGAACGACACGTAGACCGAATCAAAGCCCGCGCAAATATCCGCGTACTGATACGGCGCATAAAACGCTTGGGACTCCCATAGTCGCGCGCCATCCAGGCATAGCTTGATGCCGCGCTCGCGACATACTTTTTTAATCGCGTCGAGCTCATCCCATGTCGGCAACTGCCCGCCGATTTCACGCGCTGGTAATTCCAGCACCAGCGCGGCGATGGGTTGAGCCAGGTTCGCAATATGCATCGCGACAATCGGCTTTGACCGATCACCCACATGCCAGGAGGCGAGTCCGTGCAAAAATTCATAGCCCTTTTGCTCATGCAGCTCCAGGTGACAAGTCG
>JAYWCO010000216.1:0-9481 GCA_043780475.1 Burkholderiales bacterium
TATTTGTATTTGTATTTGTATTTGTATTGTAGCTGACCCTAATTACGCAAATTAAAACTTCTTATCCAGCGTGCCGTTTCAGCCATTTATGCCTAAAACTGCCCGTCAATAGGCGTTCTAGGTTTTGTAATTTCCCTTTCACCCCTGCATGATTCGCATCTCAGCCCGCGCCAGCGCTTCTGGTGTTCCGGTCAGGATCAACACATCGGCTGCTTCCAGGCGGGTGTCCAGTGCGGGGCTCATGTCGCGTACGCCGTGGCGGCGTAGCGCGGTCAGGCTGACGTTGATGTCGCCTAGCTTGAGCGCTTCAATGGTGCTGCCGACGGCGGCGGCACCAGCGTCAACAACGATTGATTGCATGCGCGGTTGCTGTGCGTCCAGCGCACTGTCGTCGGCATCGGTCGCGCCGGGAAAGAAGCCGCGCATTAACTGATAACGCTCGCCGCGCACGGTGCGCAACCGCGACAGCACTTTATTGAGCGGAATGCCGAGCAGCAGCATGGTCTGGGTCGCCAGCATCAGCGAGCCTTCGACCACTTCAGCAACGATTTCAGCGGCCCCGGCTTGTTTGAGCTTATCGACATCGGTATCGTCGAAGGTGCGCACAATCACAGGCACATCCGGGCGCAGCTCGCGGGCGTGGGCTAAGATCGTCATGGCGGCATGGGTATCGGCAAAACTCACCACAATCGCGGCGGCGCGTGAGAGACCGGCAGCGGTCAATACCTCTTTGCGTGAAGCATCGCCGAACACCACCGAATCACCCGCGGCAGCGGCTTGCTTGACGCGCATCGGGTCGGCATCAAGGGCAATAATGCCGATCGACTCCTGCTCCAGGAACCGCGCCAGGCTTTGCCCCGAGCGGCCATAGCCGCAAATAATCACATGCCCGCGCTGCGCCATGCTGCGAATCGCCAACTGTTGTAATTGCACGGCGCGTTGTTCCCACTCGCTCGCCACCAAACGCATCACTATTTTTTCACTTTGGGCGAGCAGCAGCGGCGCTAACAACATGGAAATCAGCATAGCGGCGAGCACCACCTGTAGCGTCGATTCAGGCACGGCGTTGATTTTGCCTGCCAGTGATAACAGCACAAACCCGAATTCACCCGCCGGTGCTAATGCCAGCGCGCAGCGCAACGCGACCCCGCGATCATTTTTAAACACCAGCGCGAGACCCGCGATGAGAAAAAATTTCAACGCTAGCAGCGCAATCAATACCAGTAGCACCAGCGTGAGGCGTTCAAACACCACCCCAAAATTAAGCAGCATGCCGATGGTGACAAAGAACAAACCGAGCAACACATCGCGGAACGGCTTGATGTAATCCTCAACCTGATAGCGATATTCTGTTTCTGAAATCAGCATGCCTGCCAGGAATGCACCCAGCGCCATGGAAACACCCGCCAGCTCGGTAGCTAGCGCCAATCCCAGTGTGACCAGCAACACCGCCAGGACGAATAACTCCGATGATTTTTGAGCGGCGATCACATGAAACAAGGGCCGCATGATGCGCTGACCAATCAGCAAAATGACGGTGAGCGCTGCCGCCGCTTTCAGCAGTGCGAAGCCGACTTCGACGATGAGCTGCTCGCCCGAAAGAGCCAGTGCGGGCACCAGCACCAGCAGCGGAATAACGGCAATATCCTGAAACAGCAGCACCCCCATAATCTGTTTGCCGTGCGGCGAGTGCAGTTTGGTTTGCTCTGCCAACACCTTCGAAATAATGGCGGTGGAAGACATCGCAATTACGCCGCCAATAATCACGCTGGTCTGCCAGCTTTGGCCGGCCAGCCGCGCGATGCCAAACACCACGGCCATGGTCACCATCACTTGCGTACTGCCAAACCCCAACACGATATGGCGCATCGCTTTTAATTGTGGCAATGAAAACTCAAGGCCAATCGAGAACATTAAAAAAACCACCCCAAATTCTGCCAGATAACGGGTGCCTTCTGAATCCGGAATAATGCCGAGCGCATGCGGGCCAATCGCCATGCCGACGATCAGATAACCTAAAATCGGCGGCATGTTGAAGCGCCTGAATAGCGCCACCGTCACCACCGCCGCAGCGAGCAAAATAACAATGAGGAGCAGGGTGGAATGCATGCTTGCGTGGTGGGGTAATTTGTTTGCTTATTTGTTTAGTAATTAAGCTTGCCGCAGTTTTTTGGGATTATTGAGAGCTAAAACATTACAATCTCGTTATGCAGAGTCTATTACATCCCCGATCCATTGCGGACACCGCGCGCACCCTCAAGCTTGCGCAAGAAACCTTTGAAATCGAGGCTGAAGCCGTACTGGCCTTACGCGGCAAGCTGGGCGAGAGCTTTATTGCGGCACATAAGCTCTTGTTTGAGGTGCTTGCCAACAATGGCCGGGTGGTCGTTACCGGTATGGGCAAGAGTGGGCATATTGGCGGCAAAATCGCTTCTACACTCGCCTCCACCGGCACCCCCGCATTCTTCATGCATCCTGGCGAAGCCAGTCACGGTGATTTAGGCATGATCACCAAAGACGATGTGGTCATCGCGATTTCCAACTCCGGCGAGTCCGATGAAATACTTAAAATTTTGCCGCAGCTCAAACGTCGCGGCACGCCGATTGTGGCTATCACCGGCAAACCCCATTCAACCTTGGCGCTGGCCGCGACCGTGCATCTGGATGCTGCGGTTGAGCGCGAAGCGTGCCCATTGAACTTGGCACCGACCGCCAGCACCACGGCCACCCTGGCATTAGGCGACGCGCTCGCGGTCACGCTGCTGGACGCACGCGGCTTTGGTGAAACCGACTATGCCATGCATCATCCAGGCGGCTCGCTGGGGCGGCGTTTGCTGGTGCATGTTGCTGACGTTATGGTGACGGGCGACCGGCTGCCCAAGGTGCCTGCGGACGCGTTGTTGCCGCAGGCATTTATGGAGATGTCGCGCAAAGGTCTGGGTATGACGGCGGTGGTCGATGCCGACGATAAATTGCTGGGTGTATTCAGCGATGGTGACTTACGCCGCGCGTTGGAAACCCACGATAATTTTCGCGAAACCAGGGTGGTCGATGTCATGACCAAAACACCCAAGACCATCACCGCCGACAAGCTGGCGGCCGAGGCGGCAGAATTGATTCAACGTCATAAAATCGGCTCCAGTGGTTTGCTGGTGGTGGATGCAGCCGGAAAAATAGTCGGCGCAATACATGTGCTGGATTTAATGCGAATGGGAGTACTTTGATGAAATTAACTGAAGCTATGTTGATCAGTATTTCGGCGCGCATGCGCGACGTGAAGCTGGCCGTGTTTGATGTTGATGGGGTGATGACGGATGGCTCGCTGGTTTATGGCGAAGATGGTGACAGTATTAAAATTTTTAACGCCCTCGATGGTCATGGCATGAAAATGCTGCAAGCCAGCGGGGTTGAGCTGGCCGTCATTTCTGGGCGCGGTTCCCAAGCGCTGGAAAAACGTGCCGCTGATTTAGGCATCACCCAGCTGTTTCAGCATGCTGACAACAAAGGCAAGGTCTTCGCACAAATGCTGCAAAGCTTAAGCCTCGAAGCGCATCAGGTCGCGAGCATTGGCGATGATGTGGTCGATTTGCCGATTCTGACGCGCTGTGGTTTTGCCGCCTGTGTACCAGCCGCACCGGCCTTTGTGCGCGAGCGTATGCACTATGTGACCGAAGCTAAGGGCGGGCACGGCGCTGTGCGCGAATTCTGCGAAGTGATCATGATGGCGCAGGGCACGCTGGATGCCGCGCTGAATAAATATTTAGTGTAATTCGGAGCCGCGATGCTGTACATAAAATCGTTTCATATTATTTTCATGGTGGCCTGGTTTGCCGGCTTGTTCTACTTGCCGCGCCTGTTTGTGTACCACGTTCAAGCCGAGGACAAAATATCCATCGAGCGTTTTAAAATCATGGAACGCAAGCTGTACTTCGGCATCATGACGCCCAGCATGGTGATTACCCTAATTCTGGGCATCTGGCTATGGCTGGGCTATGGCTATCGCGGCGGCTGGCTGCATGCCAAGCTGGCACTGGTGGCGATTCTGGTGGTGCAACACTTTTATCTGTATAAACTCATGCGCGATTTTAAACATGATCGGAATAAACACGGCCATGTTTTTTATCGCTGGCTCAATGAAATTCCGACTCTGCCGCTGTTGATCGGTATTGTTATTTTGGTCATCGTCAAACCGTTCTAGCAGACAACAAATGGAAAAATTTTTCGCTCCTTGTCCTCGCGGATTATCCGCGCCATTGGCACAAGAGCTTGCTGCAATAG
The DNA here is from genome assembly GCA_043780475.1 of Burkholderiales bacterium. GTDB lineage: Bacteria > Pseudomonadota > Gammaproteobacteria > Burkholderiales > Usitatibacteraceae > UKL13-2. The sequence goes on from JAYWCO010000216.1 coordinate 4,279, forward strand.
GCGCGCAAAATATCAAAGCTGATGATTCGGGCGTCGCGTTTGAAGGCGAGTTGACGGATGCCTATCGCGCCAATTTGCATTCACGCATCGCCAGCCGCATTTTGTGGCAAGTGGCGCATTTTGCATATGACAACGAACATCAGATTTATGATGCGGTGATGTTGTTGCCGTGGCCGCAGCGCTTTGATGTGACGCGGACGATAAAAGTAGAAATGAACGCCCAGCGCAGTCCGCTGAAGAGTCTGGATTTCACCACGCTGCGGATTAAGGATGCTGTTTGCGATAAATTCCGCGAGGTGATCGGCTCGCGGCCATCCGTGGCTACGCGCGAGCCTGATGTGCGCATTCATGCTTTTCTGAACGCCACCGACGCCACTATTTACCTCGATCTTTCCGGTGAGCCCTTGTTCAAGCGCGGTTCCCGCGAGCATACCGGTGCTGCGCCGCTGAAGAAAAATTTGGCCGCCGGCATCATTGCGCTATCCGGCTGGCAACCGGGAGAAGCGTTTCTGGATCCGATGTGCGGCAGCGGTACTTTTCTGGTGGAAGCAGCTGAAATCGCGCTTAGTATTGCGCCGGGCGCACATCGGCAGTTCGCGTTTCAAAAGCTGAAAAATTTTGATTCTGCTGCCTGGAGCCAAATGTTGACTGAGGCTCGCGAAGCTGAAAAGCCGAAGACCTTGTTGCCGATTTATGGCTCGGATCTTTATGGTTTTGCCCTGGATGATGCACATGCCAATTTGCTGGCCAATGGCTTGGGTGATTGCGTGCGCCTGAAGCAGGCCAATATGCTGGAAATTTCGGCGCCCGAAGAAACCGGTGTGATGGTCACTAACCCGCCCTATGGCGAGCGCTTGGGCGAGACGACTGAGCTGACCGATCTTTACCCCAAGCTGGGTGATGTACTAAAGCAAAAGTTTTCCGGGTGGCGAGCCTATTTTTTTACCGGCGACACCACGCTACCCAAAGGCATGCGTCTATCTGCCTCGAAGAAAACACCGTTGTTTAACGGCAAGATCGAATGCCGCCTTTATGAATACAAAATTATCGTGGGGAGCAATCGACGTGACGGTCTACCCACGACACCTACTACGCCGGTTATGCCCACCGTGAATGAATAACTGAAACGACCCGTCAGCGCCTTACTTCACGATCTCCAAATGCTCCAGACCGGAAGCCAAATCTTTTTCTTTCGATGATTTGCCTTCGAGTTTGATTTTCAGCCGCAGATCGTTCAGTGAATCCGCGTTGCGCAGCGCGTCTTCATACGAAATTAAATCAGCCTCGTATAAATCGAACAGCGCCATATCAAATGTTTGCATGCCGATTTCGCGGGAGCGTTTCATGACTTCCTTGATCTCATGCACCTCGCCTTTAAAAATCAAATCCTGAATCAGCGGCGAATTCAATAAAATTTCAATCGCTGCAACACGGCCCTTACCTTCCTTTTTTGGAATCAAACGTTGCGATACAAACGCTTTTAAGTTGAGCGATAAATCCATCAGCAATTGATGTCGCCGCTCTTCAGGGAAAAAATTAATAATCCGGTCCAGCGCCTGGTTGGTCGAATTGGCATGCAGGGTTGACATACACAAATGCCCGGTTTCAGCGAACGCAATGGCGTAATCCATCGTCTCGCGATCACGAATCTCGCCGATTAAAATCACATCGGGCGCCTGACGCAGGGTATTTTTAAGTGCGGCGAACCAGTTATCGGTATCAACCCCGATCTCACGTTGGGTCACCACACAATTTTTATGTTCATGCACATACTCCACCGGATCTTCGATGGTGATGATGTGGCCGAAGGTATTTTCATTGCGATAGCCAATCATGGCTGCCAGTGAGGTTGACTTGCCGGAGCCGGTACCGCCCACTAAAATCACCAACCCGCGCTTGGTCATGCACACATCTTTCAGCACTTCGGGAAGGTTTAAATCTTCCATTTTGGGGATCGTGGTGGTGATGGTGCGCATTACTAAACCAATGCGCCCCTGCTGAAAAAATGCATTCACACGGAAGCGGCCGATGCCTGCTGGAGAGATGGCAAAATTACATTCTTTGGTGGCTTCGAATTCGGCAGTTTGCTTATCGGTCATCACCGAGCGGGCGATTTCACCGGTATGAATTGGCGACAGGCTTGATTGCGAGACGGGCGTCATTTTGCCGTCAATTTTCATGGCGGGCGGAAAGCCGGCGGTAATAAAAAGATCGGAGCCCCTTTTGGCAACCATGGCGCGCAATAATTCATGCACAAATTTGAGGGCTTGTTCGCGTTCCATTATTTCTCCTTGCGCACGGCGGCGCAGCTTGCAAAAATTAACTGATGATCGTGGGTTGCGTGCGGTTTAATGCTAATTAAACGCATCCTTGTTAGCGGCCTTATTGCGCGCCTCGGCCACGCTAATGACATTGCGGCGAACCAGGTCACTCAGGCACTGATCCATGGTTTGCATGCCGATCGCCTGGCCGGTCTGAATCGCCGAGTACATTTGTGCGACTTTCGCTTCGCGGATCAGGTTACGAATTGCAGGCGTGCCGATCATGATTTCATGGGCTGCGGCGCGGCCCTGGCCATCTTTGGTTTTACACAAGGTCTGTGAAATCACCGCGCGCAAGCTTTCTGACAGCATCGCGCGAATCATTTCCTTTTCAGCCGCCGGGAAGACGTCAATAATACGATCAACGGTTTTAGCCGCCGATGATGTATGCAAGGTTCCAAACACAAGGTGGCCGGTTTCGGCGGCGGTCATGGCCAGGCGAATGGTTTCCAGATCACGCATTTCGCCGACCAGAATAATGTCTGGATCTTCCCGCAGTGCAGAGCGTAGTGCATTCGCAAACGATAAGGTATGTGGCCCGACCTCGCGCTGGTTGATCAGACATTTTTTGGATTCGTGAACGAATTCAATCGGATCTTCAACCGTCAGAATATGGCCGAATTCGTTTTCATTTACATAATTGACCATCGCGGCCAAGGTGGTGGACTTGCCTGACCCGGTAGGCCCGGTGACCAGCACCATGCCGCGCGGCGTCATCGCCAGCTCCGAAAAAATCTTCGGGCAATTGAGTTCCTCCAGCGATAAAATTTTCGACGGAATGGTCCGCATCACTGCACCAGAACCGCGTTGATGATTGAACGCATTGACGCGGAAGCGTGCCAGATTCGGAATCTCGAATGAAAAATCACACTCCAGATTTTCTTCATACATCTTGCGTTGTCCGTCGTTCATGATGTCATAGACCATGCCGTGAACATCGTCATGGGTCAGTGCGGGCACATTGATACGGCGCACATCACCATGGACGCGAATCATGGGCGGCAAGCCTGCGGAAAGGTGCAAGTCAGAGGCTTTGTTTTTTACGCCGAAGGCTAAGAGTTCTGCGATTTCCATTTATACTTTCCTTGGTGATCTTGGATTTTTGACGCGCCGTATGTTGAGAGATCAAACTTTGTTTTGTATTCTGCGAGTTGGATTTTATATTTGCATTGTCTCTCAATATCCGTCGAGATAATTTTATGCCTCGCCGGTACGCGCTTTTGCTCAAAACGCAGGGCTTTTCCGGGTTTTAGAAATGCATGTGTGACTATAGCGAATGATTATGTCCCCAATCGAATCGAACTTGCAACAGATACGCCTTGCGAGAGATGCCGTGATTGCGGGATTGCCCGCGGCGCGCCGTCAAAACGTCACACTGGTGGCGGTATCCAAGACCCAGCCTGGATCGGCGGTGCGTGAAGCGTTTCGTGCGGGGCAGCGAGATTTTGGTGAAAATTATGTGCAGGAAGGGATCGCCAAAATTGCGGAATTGGCTGACCTGCAAACCGTGGACGAGCCGCATCTGGTGTGGCATTTTATCGGCCCATTACAGAGCAATAAGGCGAAGCTAGTGGCCCAGCATTTTAACTGGGTCCATGGGGTGGATCGTCTGAAAATTGCGCACGCACTGTCACAAGCTCGTGAGCATGGCGTTGGCAGCCATGCAGGTGGCGTGCTGATGCCGGTTCATGCGCCCCTGAACATTTGTGTGCAGGTCAATGTGAGCCGCGAAGCCAGTAAGGGCGGGGTTATGCCCAGCGATATAATAAATTTCGCCCAACAGGTTGCGACCTTGCCGGGCCTTAAGCTGCGCGGCCTGATGACGATCATTGAAAACACCCCAGATATTGCCGCACAGCGAGCGCAATTCAGGCAAATGCAGCAATATCAGCTTAAGCTATTGGCAGCAGGTCTGCCAGTCGATACCTTATCAATGGGCATGTCGCAGGATTTCAAAGTCGCGATTGAAGAGGGCGCCACGATGATACGCATCGGCGCTGCTATTTTTGGTCGGCGGACGTGAAATATTAAGATGAAGCTCGTCAATAAAATTCGAAAATTGGAATTCATAAAATGACATCAAGCGCCATAACCGGCGGCAGCATGCCTACTTCAACCATTGCTTTTATCGGCGGCGGCAATATGAGCCAGGCCATTCTGGGTGGATTACTCGCCAGCGGGCAGTCACCGAACGATTGTTTTGTGATCGACCCCAACGAAGCAGCGCGCGTAAGGTTAGGAGAATGGGGCATCGCCACGTCTGCGGTGTTTGATGAGCGATTATTATTGGCGGACAATATTGTGCTGGCCGTCAAGCCGCAAATGATGAAAGCAGCACTGGCACCGCTGGCGGGAAAACTGACCACTCAGCTAGTGATCAGTATTGCTGCGGGCATCAGTATTGATGCCATGGCCGGATGGCTCGGCGCTTCCAATGGGCCGGGTCGCGAAAAGTATGAACATATCATTCGCACCATGCCGAACACCCCGGCACTTATTCATGCGGGCATTACCGGCCTGTTTGCGCCGCTGGGCGTGACCGTGCAGCAGCGCGCAGCAGCCGAAAACCTGTTGGGGGCAGTCGGTAAAACAGTATGGTTTGAAAGTGAAGATATGCTAAATGCCGTCACGGCGGTGTCGGGTAGCGGCCCGGCGTATGTTTTTTATTTAATCGAGGCACTGGAAACGGCTGCGTTTGAAATCGGTTTTTCGCCTAGCAATGCTCGTTTGTTTGCAATAGAAACTTTCTTAGGCGGCGCAAAATTAGCCGCGCACAGCACGGAATCACCTGCCGAATTGCGATTGAAAGTCACATCACCGCGCGGCACTACGGAGCGCGCTATTGAGCATTTTGATTCAGCCGCTTTAAAGGCGACCTTGAT
>JAYWCO010000217.1:0-5471 GCA_043780475.1 Burkholderiales bacterium
ACGCCCGGATTTGATGCAATATCGACCGTGCCGCCAAGCGAATGTACGTTTTGCCACACCACATCCATACCGACACCGCGCCCAGAAATCTCGCTCACTGATTCGGCAGTCGAAAAGCCTGGCGTAAAAATCAGCGGCCAGATTTCATCATCGCGCCACTGTTCGGTAACTGCTAAACCCAATTCATTTGCTTTGCGGACGATGCGTTCGCGACTAAGGCCTGCGCCGTCATCAGCTACCGTAAGCATGATGCCACCGCCCTGGTGTGCCGCGCGCACGCTGAGCCGTCCCGCGCGTGGCTTGCCGTTGCGGGCGCGCTCATCCGGCGTTTCAATACCGTGGTCAAGCGCGTTGCGTACCAGATGAGTGAGAGGATCAGCAATTTTTTCAATCACGCTTTTATCAAGCTCGGTATCTTCGCCGTACATTTCCAGGTTCACTTCTTTATTTAAACGATCAGCCAGATCACGGGTCATACGGGGCAGGCGGCTAAACACAAAACTGATGGGCAGCATGCGGATGGCCAGCACGGCCTCTTGCAACTCGCGGGTGTTGCGTTCAAGCTGGCTCAAGCCATAAGCCAATCGCGCCTTTTCGACTTCACTAATGCCAGACGCGGCTTGAACCAGCATCGCTTCTGCAATTACTAATTCGCCGACGAGATTAATGAGCTGATCAACCTTGGCGACATTGACGCGGATCGAGCTTGCATCAGCCAGCGTGGCCAGCGCTATATCGTTAACAGGCGCGGTGAAGGGTGCATTGAGCGATGCGCTGATATCGGTGTCATGAAGAATAACGTCCTTTGTATCGTATAAATGCTGCCGCGTTTTGATATCAGCATGCGTCTCGTCATCAGTCTGATCATCAAGCGGTGCAAAAAACCCATAACCATCTTCATCTGCCGCATGGTCCGAAGCAATTATGGTTTCTGCTGCAGTGCGGCTGATATAAATTGAATCTGCGGGTGCTAAAAATTCCAGACTTTCGCGTAATTCATCTTCTGCAATATCGGCGTTGAGAGAAAAACGTAGTTCCCATTGAAGATCGCTGACCGGTTCAAAATCGTGGCTGGCTAATTCGCCCAAACCGCGTATATCAGCCAACAGGTTGTCGATGGCGGCTTCATCCGGGTAGTCAGTTTTTATGAGCCGCATAGCCACCCGCAGTGTGGCTGCCGCATCCATTTCGCTGGATACGGTCGCTCCATTCGCGTCTGCACTTTTACGTTCATTTCCACCAGCCGTTTTGATTGGCGCAGTGTTGGTGCTGGCGACATGGCGATCTGCACTGGTGGCAATATCGATTAAGGCCTCCTGCATGGCAGCGAGTTCGGCAAGATCAGGTGCCTTATCTTGTTCCAGCGTAGCCAAATGTCGGCGCATGATGTCGCTCGCGGTCAAACATAAATCGACCAGGCGCTTGGTCAGAACCAGTTTGCGTTTGCGCACTCGATCCAGGATCGATTCGAACTCATGGGTAAAAGCGGTTAATGCGCTGTGTCCGAAAGCAGCGGCCCCACCTTTGACTGAATGCACTGCACGAAAAATCGCGTTCAGATCTTCGTCATCTGGGGAGTTGATGTCGACTGCAACCAATAAAGATTCCAGTGCATAAAGATGCTCCTGCGCTTCTTCAAAAAACGCCTTTGCAAAGCGGGAGAGGTCCAGTGCCATGGGTTTGTGCGGATTCAGGTTGGGCGGGAGCTGAGGAGAGCGGAGGTGTCGGTAAAGGCAGAGGCAGAAAAGGTCCAGAGCCGAAGCTAAGACGAGCCCAGGGCCTTCTTGAGCATCTCAAGTAGTTTGTCGGGATCAAATGGTTTTACCATCCATCCAGTTGCGCCAGCTTCACGGCCTGCCTGTTTAAGCTCCGGTGAGGACTCGGTAGAAAGCATCATGATCGGAACCTTGCGGTATGCCGGTAGCGCACGCAACGCCCTGGTTAATGTAACCCCATCCATTTTTGGCATATTGTGGTCGGTCAACACTAAGTCAACTGCATTAGCCTGTGCCAATGCCAAGCCTTCCTCACCATCGGCAGCTTCAATCACCCGATAGCCCGAATGAGCAAGAACATAAGCCAACATTTGTCTAATCGAAGGAGAGTCATCAACAGTCAGAATGGTTTTCATGTTTTTTAATTTGAGATTCGGTAAGGTTTAAATATTGGGCAGTTTTGGCAGTTTTGGCAGGTGGGCACTAGCGTCCTCAACCCATATCAAAATAATTCCATCTCGCCTACGCCAAGATGAGCTTTACTGACGGGCTTTGAAAGCGAAAGGTCCAGCTCCGCCAGGTTGTCGTTTACCAGTTCAACCTGCTGAAGCAAATACGACGTGATGCTGTCGCGTCGAATTAGATTGGCAGGCTCAACACTTTGGGCGATTCGGTCTAGCTCGCGAACTAGCGAGTTCAGGCGGCACTGCGCGTGTGCCAAGAGCTGATCTGAAATATCCTGAAACTGCAGCGCATTAAATGCAGAGGCGGAGGCTGAAGCGGCATCACGGGCTTGGTGATTGAGGTTAGCGGATTCAGCTCCGGCCCCAGCAGCCAAGGTGGTCGATGGCAGATCAAAAGTATTGCCGGGCTTGGTAAAAGCGGGCATCAGGCGTTCAATAGCGTCTCGCAAGATAGCGCGGGTTTCGCCAATTTCATCATGTGCGGCGTGCACATGTGAGGCCAGCCGGGAGACTAGCTCCTGCAAGGTAAGCAGGGACGCGTAGCTGGGCGCTGCATTAGCGGTGGAGGTTGGTGCTGAGGCTAAGGATGATGATGAGGCGGACAACTCGGCTATCGGTGTTGCCTCGATTGTTTTGTGCGCCTCGGCGGCCCCGATCATGCCTGTATTTTCCATTATCACGCGGTGCCTGCCTCGTCCATCAGCGCCATTTCTGCGCTGCTCATCAGGCGTTCAATATCGAGCAGAATCAGCATCCGGCCTTCTACGCTAGCCAACCCCATTAAAAATTCGGTGTTGAACATTGCAAACGCGGGTGCGGCACTAATCACATCCGCTGCCAGCGTTATGACGTCTGAAACGCTATCGACCACAATGCCGATAACGCGGCGACCAATATTAAGCACAATGACCACTGTAAATTCGTTATAGACAACTTCTCCCAAGTTGAATTTAATGCGCATATCTATAATCGGCACGATAATGCCGCGCAGATTGACGACCCCTTTGATAAACACAGGTGTGTTAGCGATTCGGGTCACAGCATCATAGCCACGAATTTCTTGCACCTTGAGAATATCGATAGCGTATTCTTCTTCACCCAGGGTGAACGTCAAAAATTCCTGCAGACGCGCTTCATCTTTAAGTTGATGATGGCGGCTATCGCGATTAGCTTGACTCAGGTTTTGCATGGTTGAATAATGTTGAGGATGCCCATAGATTAAAACTCTTCCCATTCGCCATCGAGATCTTTGGGCAATGATGGTGTTTTGTTGCGCGTGCCTTCATTAGCCAGTCGAGTAGGAGAGGCCGCCTGATGCCCGGTTGGAGGCTTAAAATTGCTGGATTCCGCCAGTGCCGCAGTGCGCCGTGCGCGGATTTGATCGTCGCGTAGTTTGCTATCGTCCAATTTAAATCGCGAGACCAAGTCAGATAATGCTTCCGCCTGCTCGCGCATGGATTCTGCCGCTGCCGCCGCTTCTTCAACCAGCGCCGCATTTTGTTGCGTCACATCTTCCATTTGCACAATGGCGCGATTCACTTGTTCAATACCGGCTGCTTGTTCGTGCGATGCAACCGAAATTTCGTTAATGATTTCGGTAGTTTGCTGAATACCCACCACAATGTTTTGCATCGCCGTACCGGCCTCATTAACCAGCTTGGTGCCGTCTTCAACCTGATCGACTGAGGTGCGAATCAAATCCTTGATCTCTTTGGCGGCTGCGGCGCTGCGTTGCGCCAGAGCACGTACTTCTGCGGCCACCACTGCAAAGCCGCGGCCTTGCTCACCAGCGCGGGCAGCTTCCACCGCCGCATTCAGTGCGAGGATATTGGTTTGAAATGCAATGCTGTCGATAACGCTGATAATTTCACCGATTTTGCGCGAGCTGGTGTTAATCGCCGCCATTTTATCCACGGCTTTGCCTGCAACTACGCCGCCTTTTTTGGCGGCTTCAGTAGCGTTGGTAGCGAGCCCATTGGCGAGCTTGGTATTGTCCGCGTTTTGACGAATGGTTGAGGTGAATTGCTCCATGCTGGAAGCGGTTTCTTCAAGCGTTGAGGCTTGCTCTTCAGTTCGCGCTGAAAGGTCGGTATTGCCGGCGCTGATCTGGCGGGCAGCGTTGGCGATTTCGCTGGCATTGATGGCGACCTGCGCAATCAAATTATGCAATTGCCCAACAAAGCCATTCATTGAGACGGACAATCGGCCAAATTCGCCTGACATAACCGGCAGTTTTTTGGTCAAGTCGGCTTCCCCGGTGCGCAGATCTTCAGTCGCACGCAGCACTTGGTCAATAGGCCCGGTGATATTGCGATACATCCAATAAGCAACTGCACCGAAAATCACCAGCCCAATAATGACGCTTAACGCCACTGCTAAGCCCGCTTTAATGCCCATACTGCGGGCGTTTTCCTGGAAGCTCCGATTTTCGGATTCCAATTGGTCCGATAGCGCATCCAGGCGACCAGAGATAGTAGCGAATTTGGATTCAAATTCGTTCATGCGCGCCAGTGCAGCCACCAGATCAGTTTTGGTTAATGCAAATAATTCGTCTGATTCGGTAATGTAGGCTTTCATGGCCGGGGTGACTTCATCTACTGCCTTGCGAATATTGGGCGCAGCCTTTGCTTCGCCAACACTCACCATGGCTCTAGACAGTACGGCCTTATGATCTTCATATTGCTTCTCCAGCCGTGCCATCCAGGCTGTTTCACCACGTTCAAAAGCCAGTATAAAAGCGACGACATCGCCTCGAATGGCGTCATGAATGATGGCGACATCACTGCTGGCGCGCAGCAGGGTGGTGTTGCCGGACGCTTCACGTAAGGTGTCATTGAAGCGATCCACGGTCAGATAAGCGATTAGGCCAACTACAATAAATATAGCCGACGCAACCCCCACAAAAACGGCAAGGGCACCTTTAATGGAGATATTATTTTTTAACATAATTTTATTTAAAACAATGTATTAGACTGTTTTTCTAAAGTAAATTATAAGTTTAAAATTAAAACGATACAGGTTAATTGACAGACGTCTAAAACACCTCGTACTAATAATCTATTATTTCATGGCCTGCGCTGGCATTGAGTGATGTTTATCACAATCAGCAAGGTTTGGAGTTGTTGTAACGATTGTTAACAAGTCGGCCAGATGGTCAGTAAATATGCGCAGGCAAGTAGTAAATACGAGCGAAAAGTGAGCAAAAGGCGAGCACACAACAATTAAATCAGTTGCGTGGAAATTATTTTTTTACCTGAGCCAGTACTGTACTGGTCCAAGCCAGACGATCAAT
>JAYWCO010000218.1:0-2242 GCA_043780475.1 Burkholderiales bacterium
TCGTTGAGGCTTTCGACGTGCTGGATATTGAGCGTGGTGAACACATCAATCCCGGCATCGCGCAATTCCTCAACATCCTGCCAGCGCTTGGGATGTCGAGACCCCGGCGCGTTTGAGTGCGCGAATTCATCAACCAAAATCAGCGAGGGTTGTTGCGCCAGCGCCGCATCCAGATCGAATTCTTCCAAAGCCTGCCCGCGATGCGCTAACCGCTTTTTCTTGAGCACCTTGAGGCCATCAAGCAAGGCGGCAGTTTCGCTGCGACCGTGTGTTTCCAGCACGCCCACCAATACTTCGCGACCTTCGGCTGTCAGCCGCTGTGCCGCCGAGAGCATGGCAAAGGTTTTACCCACGCCAGCTGACGCGCCGAAATAAATACGCAGCTTGCCACGCTTCGCGCTAGCCTCATCCTGTTGAATGCGTGCCAGCAGCGCATCAGGGTCAGGGCGGGCGTCCGGTTGTTTGGAGTTTGACATGCCGTTGATTATGCTGCCTATTGTTTAAGAGCTTGCTTTAAGGTGTCAAGTTGTTGAGGGCCAAATTTAGCATGAGCACGTTCACCCGGGGCTCGCCGATGATGTAAGCCGATGGCAGCTCGCGATGCTTATCAACGAGCGCGCGTACTTGCGCGGCTGGCAGCTTGCGGGCAGCTGCAACGCGATCAACCTGGTAGTAGGCTGCGGCGAGACTGATATGCGGATCAAGCCCGCTGGCCGAGCTGGTGACCAGATCGACTGGCACATCTTGGGTGTTGGTGGGGGCGGCGGCTTTCAGTGCATTGATGTGTGACTTGATACCCTCAATCAGTGCTGGATTGGTGGGACCCAGATTAGAGCCACTGGATGATTGCGCGTTGTACGGCATCGGGCTGGTGGCAGACGGGCGGCTCCAGAAGTACGAAGTGTCACTAAATGGCTGGCCGATCAATTGTGAGCCAAGCACCTTGCCATCTTTGGCGATCAGGCTGCCATTCGCTTCAAACGGGAACACCATCTGGCTGACGCCGGTGACGAGCAGCGGATAGATCAAGCCCGCGATTAGAGTCATCAGCAGTAATAGCGAAAATGCGGGGCGAATAATTGACAACATTAAAACTCCTTGAGGAATCATTTTTAGACGAGATTGAGTACGGCCAAAACCATATCAATCAGCTTGATGCCCGCGAACGGGACGATCAGGCCACCCAGACCATAGATCAGCAGATTGCGGCGCAGCAGCAGGGCGGCACCGACCGCACGGTATTTCACGCCGCGCAATGCCAGCGGAATCAACACAATAATGATGAGCGCATTAAAAATAACCGCCGATAAAATCGCCGATGAGGGGCTGGTTAAATGCATCACATCGAGCGCGGCTAATTGCGGATAGGTGGTTGCAAATGCAGCCGGGATAATGGCAAAATATTTGGCCACGTCATTGGCTACCGAAAATGTGGACAGCGCGCCGCGTGTCATCAGCATTTGTTTGCCGGTCTCGACCACCTCGATCAGCTTGGTGGGATTGGAATCCAGGTCCACCATATTGCCTGCCTCCTTTGCGGCCTGAGTGCCGCTATTCATCGCCACGGCCACATCTGCTTGCGCCAGAGCGGGCGCATCATTGGTGCCATCACCGGTCATCGCGACCAAACGGCCTTCGGCTTGATATTGCCGAATCAATTTTAGTTTGGCTTCCGGGGTGGCCTCTGCGAGGAAATCATCAACCCCGGCTTCAGCCGCAATCGCTGCCGCAGTGAGTTTGTTATCACCGGTAATCATCACGGTCTTGATGCCCATGCGGCGCAGTTCGACAAACCGCTCTTTGATGCCGGGCTTGACGATATCTTTCAATTCAATTGCGCCCAACACGCGGCCATTTTCGGCCACGACCAGCGGCGTGCTGCCGCGCCGGGCAATATCGTCAACCGTGCGCGACACCTCTTCCGGAAAGCGCTGCTCGGCATGTTCGACATGGAGCCGGATCGCGCTGGCGGCACCTTTGCGCACAATCCGCGTGCCGATATCGATACCGCTCATGCGGGTCTGCGCTGTGAACGGCACAAAAATAGCATTTTCCACATCAGTGACATTAGCGATGGCGGCGCCGCGCTGTTTAGCCAGTGCCACAATGCTGCGACCTTCGGGTGTTTCATCTGACAGGGACGCGAGTTGCGCAACCGTTGCCAGTTGAATTTCGGTAACACCATTTGCCGAAAAAAATGCCGAAGCCTGACGATTGCCCAGCGTGATCGTGCCGGTTTTAT
>JAYWCO010000219.1:0-11469 GCA_043780475.1 Burkholderiales bacterium
GATATTCGCGATGTTACGCAGGCCAGCGTGCGCGCCAGTTTGGGCATTGTGCCGCAAGATACGGTGCTGTTTAATGACACCATTCGCTACAATATCGCCTATGGTCGCCCGGGCGCGAGTGATGCCGATATTCAGGATGCGGCGCGGCGTGCGCATGTGCTGGAATTCATCGAGCGTTTGCCGGATGGCTGGGAAAGCATGGTGGGCGAGCGCGGCTTAAAATTATCCGGCGGCGAAAAGCAACGGGTCGCGATTGCCCGCACGCTGCTTAAAAATCCGGCCATCATGATTTTTGATGAGGCGACTTCGGCGCTCGATTCTGCCACCGAGAAAGCAATCCAGGCCGAGCTTCGCGAAATCGCCAAAGACCGCACCACGCTGGTGATCGCACATCGGCTGTCGACGATTATAGATGCCGATCAAATTTTGGTGCTGGATCAGGGCCGTATTGTCGAGCGCGGAACCTTTCGGGAATTGCTTGAGCACAATCATCGCTTCGCCCAAATGTGGCGTTTGCAGCAACAGGAGGAAGTGCAAAAGGCCAAGGCAGGTGTTCACACAATTGAGCACATTGATGGTCATCCCGATGCAGTCCCGGCGTAAACGCGGGTTAATCTTTGCAGCTTAATTAAAAAAGCGAAGGAAAGTGCATTAAAAAACTTCACGGAACTTGCCGCAATGTTTACTGACTAATCAGCTAGAAGCGCAACTTAGCGTTTTGATTTGGATCGTGTTCAAGATGGATAAATGGATCTTGCGCGAGGCAAATACTTTTTATTAACTCTTGGAGCTATTGTGAAAAATACCTTGAAAAAAAGCCTTCTTTGTTTAAGCATAGTGAGCGCGTTGGGTGCGGTTGCATCCACCGAAGCACTGGCGCAAGACGCCGGTTTTTTTGTCTCAGGACAAGTCGGAAAAAGCCGCTATGACATCAACGGAGCAGGTAAGCAAGGCGCTACTGCTGCGGGCGTGGGCATTGGCTACAACTTCAATCCAACCGTGGGGCTGGAATTGGGCTACAACGATTACGGCACCGCAAAAGCAAGCGGGCTTGGCATTGAAGGAACCGCCAAATCCACCCAGCTTTCTGTGTTATTGTCAGCGCCTATTGCCAATGATTGGTCTGTCTATGGCCGCTTGGGCGCAGCCAGCACCGAACGTAAAGCAAGCGGCTTTGGTGTGTCGTCAACTGATCGCAAGACTGAGGCTGTATACGGCATCGGCTTTGGCTACAACTTTGCTAAAAATATCAAGGGTACGCTGGAGTATCAAAAGGTCGGCACGACCAGCGGTGACGGTACCGGCGTTGATGCGCTCGTAGTCGGCGCCAAGTTTAGTTTTTAAAGCTTATTAAAAACATCATAACGCTATAAAAATATTAAACTCTATATTCGGCGGGCGTTTCAAGTCATTTCTGCTTGAAAAGCCCCGCCGATAGTGGAGTTTAGTTTTTATTTTTTAAGCTTAAGCAACTGGCTTTTGCGGTGATCCCTAAAAAGCAGGTATGTAAATCTCTCCCAGCCTCCCATTAATTTCGGCGAACAAAATCTTAGCAACGCCGCTAGACATACAGCTGATTGCAGCGATGTTCCGCATCAATATTTTTAAGTCGACTCCGCTTGAATGACACAAGTCGAACTATTTTTTTGCCTGATAGCTGTTGATCGCTTTGGCCAGGTCTTCATATTCTTCACATTTTTTACCACAGATTTTTCCCAGCTGGGCTAAATGCTCTTTGGCTTTTTCAGGCTGATTCACTTTCAGGTAAGCAACGCCGATATATTCATGCGCACCCTTGTGGTTGGGGTCAAGTTTCAGCGCGGTGTTGTAGTGTTTGAATGAGGCGTCCATCTTGCCCGTCCAGCGATAGGCATAGCCCAGATAGTTATGCGCGTCGGCACTGAGCGGCTCGCGCTCAACAACTTGCTGGAACGAGGTAATAGCGCGGTTCCAATCCTTGGCCTCAATCGCTTTTTTACCCGCGACAAAATCAGCATCGGCAACATTCGCGGTAGGGGTTACTTCGACGCCAGCAGCGTCGGCATGGGCGCTGGTGACCATTATGATGCTCAGCATGGCACTGCTGAAGAAAACCGCTAAACGGGATTTAGATTTGAATGGATACATAAAGCGTCTTTAAAAACTCAAATTCTATTGGGCGTTGCGCTGAAACTCAAACGCCGGGTGATTGCTGGCTTTCAATTTCACCGATTTCCAGCATTCTGAGCTTGGACAAATAATGACGATCAATCCGCCAGTCTTTCAGCATACCGATGGCGAGCTCAAATACATCACGGTCCAGATCGTATAACTGCGACAGCGCATAGGGCGCATCAGTTTCGATGGCCACCGCTAAATCGATCAGTATTTTTGCACCCGGATTTTGCGGGTTTTTATAGACAAATTTAGCGGCTTTTTTAATTGCGTTCACGAGTGCCCCCAAAGATTTTTAAGTTACATCAGTCCAACGGTGATGGTCGTGAAGCATGGCAGGTGAACACTAAATTCGCAATGGTCATATTTCTGCAATACAACCCTTGCGCGGCGGTAAAACTCTATGCAATGCGAATGACCACGGTGTCGGCAATATCATCATGAATACATTTTTTGGATGCCCGAAAAATGAACAGGGCATCGACCACGGAAAGAAGTGGGCCCACCATCGGAATCAAATTTAACGCTTGTACAGGCAATAAACGCCGGGTAACAATGCGCACAAAATCTGCCTTGCTGCCATCGGTGCGCACAATTTTGGTACCGAGAAGTTTTTTGCCAATCGACTGACCATCTTTGGCCAGAAAATAACCATTGACCAACAAATAGACTACAAATCCAAATGCCGTGCTGCCGAGCGTCAACATGTACGAACCCGTCGTTGCTGCAGCCTGATAATCAGTCCATCCCCCAAAAAACATGATGATAGGCGCTACCGCCAATAACAACATGATGATGGCATCAATAATCGCTGAAGCCAGTCGTCTACCACGGCCTGCCAACTCTGCCTCATCGGGTGCGCGCTGCTCGGACAAATCGCCTTGCGGTGCTGCGTAGGGGTTGGGGGTGGAGGACGGTGTTGATGTGGTATTCATGGTTGCTCCCTTTATTAAAATGAGGACTACATTGAGTTAGTTTTAAATTCTACTTTTACAGCTTACGGAACTGAGCCGTCCGCAAGTAAGACAAGTGAAGCCAACCAAAGCAATTCAGCAGCACTGGCTGAATACAGATGATCGCCTAATATTTAAATAAACACTATTCAATTCAATTTCTCGCGCACCGCAATCGGCACATTGCACAATTCAATATGGCCTGCGGGCACTTTGTACCACTCACCGCCGCGATTGCGCAGCGCTTCCACCATCGCTTTGAAACGCGGGGTGTCGGTGCGAATAATTTCCAGATTACTGCGCTCCGAAACGGCCACATCGGCGGCCACCCGCATCGATTTTATCGGCACATTTTGCTCGGGCTTTTCATAAAACCCCATCTCTTTGGTGCCACGCGGCAACACCGTCAATAACGACATGCCCTGCACTACCCGGCCGACCAGCGCAATATTGCGATCCAGATGGCGCGGCGCGTGTCCGGTCACCACATATAGCTCAGTGCCGCCACCGGAATTCACATCGTTGTCCCGGCCCACACCCAGGGTTGCGGTGCAATGGGCGAGCCAGGTTTGTTGGGATTTCGGGTCACGCCCAACATGAAAGCCATGAGAAAATCCGACCTGTTTTGCGTAGCCATCCACATCTGGCAGACGCGTAAACGAGATGTCCTTTTTAATCGGCACACTGAATTCGGGCGGTAAGGTTTTTAGCCCCTTTTGCGGCATTTTTATTTCAGTCGGATCACCCCACTGCACCACATAATTTTCCTGCACCCGCATGATGACGAGCCCATCAAAATAGCCTTCACGCACCAGCGTCTTGATGTTCGCCACATGTAACGGCGCAAATTGCGGCGCCAGCTCCATCACCACCCGCCCGGTCGCCAGCTCCATATAAATCGTGTTGTCGTTATCCAGCGGCCGCCATTCGTCTGGCGCTGAAGACTTTACAAGCTCTGCATAGGTGGGCTTCGGGATAGGCGGCGGCACCGCCAGCGCGGCAGCCGTAGTCAAGCTAAATAGAACCAAAGAGGCTGCGGATGCAAAGGCGTATGTCCTGACTAAGCGACCAATATTGACGACGAACATTTACAGTCTCCTGATAAATTTAAAATCCAGCATCACACACTGTAACTCCTTCTAATGGCAGAGAACCCATCATAAATTTAGCGACAATTTCCGAAATGTGTTGCGAATTTACAACGAGCCCACTCACAACGTGACACTTTCATCGCAACGTCTTAATATGCTGCAACTGCACAATTTTCAGTTAAGCCGACATTGGCGCACCGTTTTTATCACTACCCTGCTTCACTATCACAACGCTATCACCACGTCGCTGTTTCCAATATCTTGAATCCAATTTTTTCTACGGGGAGTTTAATATGCGCCACCCATCACCCGCCGCGGTAGCGGCCAGCAAGCATCTTCAGCGCTCATTTGTGCTGGGGCTTATCATCGCCGCCGGATTGCCGATGAGCAGCGTGTTTGCACAGTCTGTTACCGCGCCCAACAAAGATGCCAAGACGGAAAACGGCAAGCTTGAAACGATTACGGTGACGGCTGAACGCCGCTCGGAAAATATTAAAGACGTACCCAATTCAGTGACGGCGCTGCGCGGCGAGACCTTGGACATTATTAATTCCAGCGGGCAGGACATTCGCATGTTGGCAGGACGCGTGCCGAGCTTGAATATTGAATCATCATTTGGCCGCGCTTTTCCGCGTTTTTATATTCGTGGGCTGGGCAATACTGATTTTGATTTGAATGCATCACAGCCTGTTTCGCTGGTGTATGACGATGTGGTGCAGGAGAACCCGATCCTGAAGGGCTTCCCGGTTTTTGATATTGAGCAAATCGAGGTATTGCGCGGGCCACAGGGCACCTTGTTTGGTCGCAACTCGCCGGCCGGTGTGGTGAAGTTTGATTCGGTGAAGCCACGCCGCGTTGATGAAGGTTATTTCAATATTGCGTATGGCACTTACGCATCGGTCAATTTGGAAGGTGCGGCGAACTTTGTGATCAACAACGATTGGGCGGTGCGCGCATCCGTGCAGACGCAGCGTCGCAATGATTGGGTCACCAATTCCTATGGCGCAGGGCCGACGAAAAAGCTGGAGGGCTTTAACGATTCCGCTGCCCGTGTGCAATTCATGTATCAACCGAACAGCGATTTCAGCGCGCTGTTTAATGTGCATCACCGCGATCTGAATGGCAGCGCGCGTTTATTCCGCGCCAACATTATCAAGCCCGGCACCAACGATATTGTGTCCGGATTTGATCCTGAAAAAATCTCCATCGATGGTCGCAACTCTCAAGCCGTTCGCAACACTGGCGGCAGCGTGCGGCTGAAATGGAATTTCAATGAGATGACGCTGAATTCCATCACCGGTTACGAGACCGTTAGCTCATTTAGTCGCGGTGATATTGACGGCGGCTACGGCGCAAGCTTCCTCGGCGCAGGCAATAGCGGCCCAGGATTCATTCCATTCGCCGCCGAATCAGCTGATGGTCTGCCGAATCACAAGCAGATTTCGCAAGAACTGCGTCTTGAATCCTCAGCTAAAGGTCCGCTTAAATGGCTGGCTGGCCTGTATTATTTCAATGAAAAGATTGATATTGATAGCTTCAACTACGATTCACTCGCTGGTGGCGCATTGAATGGTATTGCCAAGCAGCATCAGGAAAATAAGGCCTACGCGGCCTTTGGTTCAATGAACTATGCGTTTACGGATGCGTTCAGTATTCGCGGCGGGCTGCGTTACACCAGCGATAAAAAGGACTTTTATGCAGACCGATTGTTGGCACCTCCGTTTAGCCCCACCTTTATCGGCCGTCTGCGCAATACTACCGACGTATCAGATGTAAGCTGGGATTTCAGCGGTACTTACGCAGTTAGCAAGGACACTAATTTCTACGCTCGTGTCGCCAAGGGCTTCCGCGCGCCATCGATTCAGGGCCGCTTGCTGTTTGGCGATACCGTATCTGTTGCCAATGCTGAAAAAGTGATCTCCACTGAAGTTGGAATCAAGTCCGATTTGTGGGAAAAACACGCACGTTTGAGCGCGAACCTGTTCCACTATGATGTGAAAGATTTGCAGTTGACTGCGGTGGGCGGGACCGCCAACTTTAACCGTCTGCTGAATGCGTCCAAAGCCACGGGACAAGGTGCCGAAATTGATTTCCAGACATTTATAACCGACAACTTGTTGTTCTCCTTCGGCGGTAGCATTAACGACACGAAGATTAAGGATGGCAACCTGCGTACGCAGGTTTGCGGATCGGGCTGCACCTTTACTGATCCGGTCGTCGTGCCCGCCGCAGGGTTTAACGCAGCTATTGTTTCAATCAACGGCAATCCGTTGCCGCAAGCGCCCAAGTATGTCGCAAACACATCGCTAAAATACAGTATGCCATTGGCAGGTGGCGAGTTCTTTGTATTGACCGATTGGACCTATCGCAGCAAGATTAATTTTTTCTTGTATCAAGCCAAGGAATACACGGGCAAAGCATTGGTCGAAGGTGGCTTGCGGGTTGGTTACAAATGGGCAGATGGCAAATACGAAGCCGCTGTCTATAGCCGTAATATCACTAACCAGATTCGCGTGGTCGGTGGTATTGACTTCAACAATTTGACGGGCTTTATTAACGAGCCACGGTTTATTGGTGCGCAGTTTAAAGCTAACTTCTAAGCCAACTTCTAAGCCAACTTCTAAGCTAACTTTAAGAATATATTCCAAAGCCAGCTTCAAATTAAAACGGCCCTTCCAGCGATGGAAGGGCCGTTTTTTTATTCTTTTGTTGTTACTTTTGTTGTTACTTTCTTTGCCGCTAAATCAGTCACCCTGCGGATTTAGCCGCTGATGTTTTGCCGCCATTTTGTTGAGCGCGTTCAAATACGCCTTGGCAGATGCGATCACAATATCGGTATCAGTGCCCACCCCGTTCACGATGCGCCCGTCCTTTGCCAGCCGCACCGTCACTTCACCTTGTGAATCGGTGCCTTCGGTTACATTATTCACGGAGTAAAGCTGTAGCTCGGCGTGGGAATGCAGAATCGATTCCAGCGCTTTGAAGGTTGCATCAACCGGCCCGGCGCCTTTGGCTTCACATTTTATTTCCTGGCCATGATCAGCAATAGTCAGCTTGGCGTAAGGCTCTTCACCGGTCTCTACATGCGCGGTCATCGATACCAGCCGGTATTGCTCAATTGCCGGCGTGACCGCTTCATCCGACACCAGCGCATGTAAATCTTCATCAAAAATCTCATGCTTTTTATCGGCTAATTCCTTGAATTTTTTAAACGCAGTGTTGAGCGACGATTCACTCTCCAACACAATGCCCAGCTCGCCCAGGCGCGACTTGAATGCGCTACGGCCAGAGAGTTTACCGAGCGTCAGTCGATTGGCATTCCAGCCCACATCCTGCGCGCGCATGATTTCATAAGTCTCACGATGCTTCAACACACCATCTTGATGAATGCCGGATTCATGCGCAAAAGCGTTAGCACCGACTACCGCTTTGTTGGGCTGAACTGGATAACCGGTAATGGTGGAAACCATGCGCGAAGCAGCCAGAAGCTGGGTGGCATCAATCCGGGTTTCGACGTTGAATAAATCTTTACGCACCCGCACCGCCATAACAATTTCTTCCAGCGAAGCATTGCCCGCTCGCTCGCCTAAGCCGTTGATGGTGCATTCAACTTGCCGCGCACCGGCTTGCACCGCGGCCAATGAATTTGCCACGGCCATGCCAAGATCGTCATGACAATGGGTTGACCAGATAGCCTGATCGGCATTGGGAACGCGCTGCATCAAGCTGCGGAAGCGTTCGCCTAACGCCTCTGGAATGGAGTAGCCAACCGTGTCGGGGACATTAACCGTTTTTGCCCCAGCCTTGATCACAGCTTCAAACACACGGCAAAGAAAATCCATATCCGAGCGCACCGCATCTTCGGCCGAAAATTCCACATCATCGGTGAGCGTACGGGCAAATTTCACCGCATCAACTGCCGCAACCAGTACCTGCTCCGGTGTCATCCGCAGCTTGTGCTGCATGTGAATAGGCGAGGTGGCAATGAAGGTGTGAATGCGGCCCTGCGCGGCGGGCTTGATGGCATCACCGGCCTTTTGAATATCGCCTGCCTGGGCGCGCGCCAGCGAGCAGACAGTGGATTCACGAACGGCGGTGGCGACCGCATGAATCGCTTCAAAATCGCCCTGACTGGCCGCTGCAAAACCAGCCTCAATCACATCGACGCGCATTTTTTCCAGATGCTTGCCGATGCGTACTTTTTCTTCCTTCGTCATCGAGGCGCCGGGGCTCTGCTCACCATCGCGCATGGTGGTATCAAAAATGATCAACTTATCCATAAATATCTTCCCAATCTGTGCAAAAAATTTAAACCCGAAAATTCAAGCGAAACGACCAAATTCAACGTTCACTTCATCAGGAGCGTGAGTAACAACAATAGGATGGGGGGGGATTTATGTGCGCGGCGCGCGCAGCAGGTGCAGGCCTAGAGAAAGGCTTGCCAGGAAAATCGTAATAATGGTGGTGGTGACTAGCGAAAGCATAGACAAAATATAACGTGACGCCGGTTAACTTGCAAGCAATTGTGTTTGCGGTGGCAGTTGTGTTTGCGGTGGCAGTTGTTTTTGGATGGTATTTACAGCTCGGCAGGCGGTAGTGGCGGCTTTGAATCTGCTACCGAAATCGTTGCCGGCACCAAAACTTTACGATCACGTACCAACGCCACACCGGCCATCACATAACCCGACAACGCGTAGCAAACAAACAAACCCCAGAGCACATGCGAAGGCTCAATCGTTACCACCAGATACGCCACCAGAATCGCGGGCACGACCCAGAACGGCACACTTTTGCGCAGATTAAATTCTTTGCCGCTGTAATACTTGATGTTGGTTACCATCGTCACACCGGCAAATACGGTCATCGCCCAAGCTAGCCAATTAACGCTATAGCCGCTGACCTGATAATCGTTGAATACCCAAATCATGCCGGCCACCAGCGCCGCAGCCGCGGGGCTGGGAATGCCCTGAAAATATTTTTTATCAATCACGCCAATGTTGGTGTTGAAGCGCGCCAGCCGCATCGCCGCGCAAGCAACATAAATAAACGCGGCCACCCAGCCCCATTTACCCATCGGCTTGAGCGCCCATTCATACATGATCAGAGCGGGTGCGGCGCCGAACGAAACCATATCTGACAGGGAATCAAACTGTGCGCCGAAATCGCTTTGCGTACGGGTCAGCCGCGCTACCCGGCCATCCAGGCCATCCAGCACCATCGCCACAAAAATAAAAATACAGGCGGTTTCAAACTTGCCGTTCATGCCCTGCACGATGGCGTAAAAGCCCGCGAATAATGCCGCTGCGGTAAATAAATTCGGCAAAATATAAATGCCCTTACGACGACGTTCCGGGTCGAGCAGGCCTTTCCTTTTGGGCAGTGTAGACAAATTTTTACCTGTGGTTATGAAATGAATGGGCTGCGCAGGATTGTAGCGGAACGATTCTAGTACGGGGATTTTGATTTATTTCCCCTGCAACAAACTCTAGCAATGGCGAGGTGATTGAAGCATAAATGGCTGAAATGGCATGCCCAGCTTGCACTTTGATAATTTAATACGCATTGGTTCCTTTGCTCATGGCCTCGCCCATTCTGATCGCACGCTGGGGCGACCAAGCCGCGTTGAAACTCAGCGCGCCTTGGGGAAACAACATCACCACCGTTGAGCCCAATAAAAACCGGCCCATCTCGTCGCCTTTTTTTAGCCCGATAGGCATGTCGTTGGATGACTTGTCGTCATAGCGCCATTCACGAATTTCACCACGGGGCGGATTGACCACGCCATGCCAAACCGTGGCCATACTGCCAACAATGGTGGCGCCGACCAGCGTCAACACAAACCGTCCGTAGTCAGAATCAAACACGCATACCACGCGCTCGTTGCGCGCAAACAGACCGGGCACGCCGCGCGCCGTGGTGGGATTAACGGAAAATAATTCACCCGGCACATAGATCATGCGTATCAAGCGGCCCGCGCAGGGCATGTGAATTCGATGATAGTCCCTCGGGCTTAAATACAATGTTGCAAAGCTGCCGTTCTGAAACTGCGCGGCTAATGTTGCGTCACCACCGACTAATGCGGTCGTTGAATAGTGATGGCCTTTCGCCTGAAAAATCTGATCCTGTTCAATCGTGCCAAATTGGCTGATCGCACCATCTACCGGACAAATAAAATCGGCTGCCGCGAGTGGCCGGGCGGCGGCGCGCAAAGGCCGGGTGAAAAACGCATTAAAGCTTTCATAGCTTGCAATATCCGGGTTTTCGGCTTCGGACATATCGACCCCATAGCGTCCGACAAACCAGCGGATCAACGCGGTGGTGAGCTTGCCCGCGTGGGCGTTGGCCACCTTGCCTGCGAACGCAGTTAAAGCTTGTTTGGGCAGGAGATATTGCGGCAAAACAGCGAGACGATCAGACAAATGAATAACCATGATGAATAACGTGAAGCCCTGATTATAACGACGGTGCGCCTCAAGCGGCAGGCCAGCTCAAGCCAAGGGTTGGTTTTGTAAATTAAAAAAGCCGGCATCCCGGCTTTTTTAATTTTTGCTTTTTTATCATGCATCGTGCAGTGCATCGCAAGCCAGCTATCTGGTAGCGTTTAATTCTTCGCCTGATCAACCAATTTATTCTTTTTAATCCACGGCATCATACTGCGCAGTTTGGCGCCCACATCTTCAATCGGATGCTCAGCCAGCAAACGACGACGCGCCGTCATGGTAGGCGCACCAGCTTTGTTTTCGAGAATAAAGCTCTTCGCATATTCGCCCGTCTGAATCTCGTGCAGCGCCTGTTTCATCGCCTTTTTGGTATCCGCCGTGATAATCTTCGGCCCGGTTACATACTCGCCATATTCCGCATTGTTGGAGATCGAATAATTCATGTTGGCAATGCCGCCTTCATAGATCAAATCAACGATCAGTTTGGTTTCATGCAGACATTCAAAGTACGCCATTTCAGGTGCGTAACCGGCTTCAACCAGGGTTTCAAAACCGGCTTTGATCAGCTCAACGATGCCGCCACAAAGCACCGCTTGTTCGCCAAATAAGTCGGTTTCGGTTTCTTCGCGGAAATTAGTTTGAATCACCCCGCCGCGTGAGCCACCGATAGCTTTAGCGTATGACAAAGCAAGGTCACGCGCTTTGC
The DNA here is from genome assembly GCA_043780475.1 of Burkholderiales bacterium. GTDB lineage: Bacteria > Pseudomonadota > Gammaproteobacteria > Burkholderiales > Usitatibacteraceae > UKL13-2. The sequence continues at coordinate 11,345 of JAYWCO010000219.1, forward strand.
CGGATTTATCCGCATGAATCGCGATCAAGGCTGGCACCCCGCCACCGCTCGTGTAGGTGGAGCGAACCATATGGCCCGGGCCCTTGGGCGCAATCATGATCACGTCGAGGTCGGCGCGTGGCACG
>JAYWCO010000220.1:0-9156 GCA_043780475.1 Burkholderiales bacterium
GCCCAGGCCGAATCCCGCTTCGGCAACGGGCGCGGTATCGAGTGGCGCATCGTGATGCGCGAGCTTGCCGTGGTGACATGGCACACTGACGGTAAAATCACGATAGACGCCACTATTCCACTACATACAAATTAATATGACTCCATCGCCTAATATCTCGCTGCCCTTAACCATTACTCGAGCCTCCTGCGCCGACGATTACGACCCAAACTCGATGCCGGTTGCCAAAGCACGCCAGTTCATTAACACCTTCCTCTCTCCGGTCACCGGGGTGGCGCGAGTGGCGTTGCGCAGCGCGCTGGGCCGGGTACTCGCGGGGGATATTATTTCGCCGGTTAATGTACCAGCGCATCGTAATTCGGCAATGGATGGATGGGCCGTACGCTACGATGATTTGCAAACTGGGAAGACTGAATTAAGCGAGATTGGCGCAAGCTTTGCGGGGCAACCGTTCGGCAAACCGATGGGCAAAAATGAATGCGTTCGCATCTTTACCGGCGGCGTGGTTCCCGAAGGCGCTGATACCGTGGTGATGCAGGAGCGGGCGCAAGCAAACGGTAAATCTATCTGCATTACCGAGGCACCAAAGCGGGGCCAAAATGTGCGGGAAGCCGGCGAGGATTTGAAAGCGGGTGCAGTCGCATTGGCCAAAGGCCGCACGGTGCGCTCAGCCGAATTAGGCTTGATCGCCTCACTCGGCATCGGCGAAGTATCGGTCTATCGACCGCTGCGTGTGGCGTTTTTTTCAACCGGTGACGAGCTGGTGCAGATCGGCAACCCGCTGGGCGAAGGCCAGATTTACGACAGCAATCGTTACACTCTGCACGGCATGCTGACACGGATGGGTTGCGAAATTATCGATATGGGCGTGATACCAGACGATCCCGCTATTCTGGAAGGCGCGTTTATCGACGCGAGCAATATCGCGGATGTGGTTATTACCTCTGGCGGCGTATCCGTAGGCGAAGCCGATTACGTAAAAGGACTGTTGCAAAAACTGGGCGAAGTGGTGTTCTGGAAAATAGCGATGAAGCCGGGCCGTCCACTTGCTTACGGCAAAATCGGTGGCGCACATTTTTTTGGCTTGCCCGGCAACCCGGTTTCGGTAATGGTGACGTTCTATCAATTTGTGCGTGATGCATTGTTGATTCTGCAAGGGGTCTCGCCGTTGCCGGTACAGCCGCTCCTGAAAGCGGTATGCACCTCACCAATCAAAAAAGCGCCGGGTCGCACTGAATTTCAGCGTGGCGTGTTGTATGTGGAAGAAGGCGTATTCAAGGTACGTGTCACCGGCGAACAAGGCTCCGGCATTTTGAAATCGATGTCGGACGCAAACTGTTTCATCATGCTGCATGACCATGTTGGCAATGTGGAGGCCGGCGCCACGGTTGATGTGCAAATTTTGGAGGGCGTGGTTTAGTGGGATGTTTTATCGTCGCCAACGATCAATACCGGCGGACGCCATGATTCCATGGATTAAATCCGCCCATGATTTCCCGCCGGTTGAGCATGCCCTGCACGAGCCGAATGGATTGTTATGCATGGGCGGTAATCTCGAACCTGAAACCGTTTTAACCGCCTATTCACGCGGTATTTTTCCCTGGTATTCCGCTCACCAGCCGATTTTGTGGTGGAGCCCTGACCCGCGTATGGTGCTTTATCCAGATGAATTTAAAATTTCAAAATCACTCGGCAAAACCATTCGCAGCAACAAATTCGAGATTCGTTTTGATACTGCTTTTAAAGCTGTTATTACCGCCTGCGCCGAGCCTCGCACGCCTGATTCGGGCACCTGGATACTGCCCGAAATGCAGGCGGCCTACACCCGCCTTCATCAGATCGGTTTTGCGCATTCGGCTGAGACTTGGCAAGACGGCGAGCTGGTCGGCGGACTTTATGGCATCGCCATGGGTCGCATGTTTTACGGCGAATCCATGTTCGCACGCGTGACTGACGCATCCAAAGTCGCGTTCACCGCGATGGTGGAAAAACTCATTGCCGACGGCTTTGAATTGATCGATTGCCAGCAGGAAACCCGCCACCTCGCCAGCTTTGGCGCGCGACCGATTCCGCGTAAAGAATTTACGCAGTGCTTGCAAGAATTGATAACATTAAATCCGGATAGCTCGCCGGTTCCGTATTGGACTCAGCGAACCCTCAACCTTTAGCGCTTAATATTTAACATGCCTGCTGATGAGTAAGCTCAACGATCTGCCTTTCGCGAATTTGCAGTTTTATGCAACGGCACCCTACCCTTGCAGTTATTTGTCCGGACGATTGGCGCGATCCCAGGTCGCCACCCCAAGCTATTTGATTGATACGCCCACCTATGGGCATCTCGTGTCATCCGGCTTTCGGCGTAGTGGTGCATTCACCTACCGTCCATATTGCGATCACTGCCGAGCCTGCGTGCCGGTACGTGTAATCGTCGATGAATTTAGCACCAATCGCGCACAGCGACGTAATCTGGGCCGCAATCCCACCTTGGTCGCACGCGTGATGGAGCTGAAATTTTCACACGAGCACTACGCACTCTATCGTCGCTATCAGGCCAGCCGTCACCCCGGCGGCGGCATGGATCACGACAGCCGCGAACAGTATTCGCATTTTCTGCTGCAAAGCAACGTGCATACGCGGCTCGTGGAGTTTCGCGATCATGGGGTGCTACGGATGGTCAGCATCATGGATACCTTGGCTGACGGACTTTCGTCGGTCTACACTTTTTATGATTCACAACAGCCCCAGTTGAGTCTGGGAACCTACAGCATTCTCTGGCAAATCGCCGAAGCCAAACGACGCCAACTGCCTTATGTTTATCTCGGCTACTGGATTGAAGAGAGCCGCAAGATGAGCTACAAGGTCAATTTTCAACCGATTGAAGGTTTGATGAATGGACTTTGGGGCCGCATTAAAAAACCAGCTGGGGGCTAATTTATTTAACCACCCGGCGGGCTTTATTTTTTCGTCCGTTCTGAAGCTGTTCTATTGAATCAATATTCACGCCATCGCTCGCCAGAAACTCGATCTCAGCCGGCACGGCTTCGAGTATAAATTTTGCACCGCCCAACGCAGTCATTAAAAATTTGGGCTGATTTGTGGCCTGCGCGTAGAATTTTCCCGCCTCCATAAAAAATTTAATATCAAAATTTGGCGCAAGATTGTAGGTGCCGATATAGCGCTGCAACTCTTTGTCCGAAATATCTATAACCACTACCTTCTCATCTTTGGGGGCCACGCGTTTAGCAATCTGCGCGCCGCCACCTTGGCGCCAGACAAAGCGATAACCGGTACTCAATTTTTCAGGTCGCAGCGCAGCATCAAAAGCCAATGGATAAAAATCGCCCCGGCTATCGTAGCCAAATTCAATCTCGGCTTGCCCCGCGGGCTGCCCTGCCAGGCTTGTACCTTTGATGCGCAGTGTGATTGGCAAAGCGCCCGCCAACACATAATCCCCCGCCAGCTCAGACAGCAATGCCACCGGTGCTTCGGTGGCAATACGCGCCTTACCCATGGGATTATCAGGATCAATAAATGCAGCGCGATGTCTGAGACGCCGCCCAGGTTTATAAGCGAGGTGTCCGCCAGTACCACCACCGCACGCCCGGCTTTTTTATCAATGAGTATTTCCGTTGAAAAACCGCCCGTGCCGCCGCCGTGGAACAATATTTCCGAGCCCGCGTTGTTTCGTATGAACCAGTTCATGCCCATCGACTGCCCGTTGGTGAGGGGAATCGCCTCTTGCGTTTTAGCAATGGCTTTAGCCAAGTTAGTATGGGTGCTTGAATCGTTCTTTTTGGCCTTGTCGACTATCCGCCCAAGCTGCGCCTTCGAATACTGAATCATATCCGGCAGCGTCGCCCGCACCCCGCCTACGCCCGCAAGATTAACCGGGAATATCCACGGCGAAGTTGCAGGGGCCGTCTGAGTGGGTAAATGCCCCACAGCTGCCGTTATTTTTTTGGTTTATTGCTGTCGCTGATATACGCACCATCCATGCCCAGCGGTAAAAAATACGTTCCCTCAACAGGCTTTCATACGACGTTCCCGCCTTGTTGGCGATGGCCATGCTCAGCACCATCATCGCGAAATTCGAGTAGCTTTGCACCTCGCCCGGAGCCTGCTTCAGCTCTACTTTTGCGAGTGACGCCAAGAGGCCTTTCTCGGTTAAATTCGCATAAGGATTGGCCGGATCAGTCGGCGCAAAATCCGGCGGAAATGCACCGAGGCCCGAGGTATGCGTCACCACATGGCGCAGCAAAATCGGCTTGCCCTGAAAGCTTGGCACCTTTGTGCCCGCTGGCAAATAGTCCGCCAGTGGCGCGTCCAGACCCACCTGACCGCTTTGCATCATCCCGGCTAGCAGCGTGGCCGTCATGGTTTTGGTGATCGAGCCGATTTCAAACGCAGTCTGATCATCAATTACACGCCGCGCTTTCGGGTTCGCACAGGCCGTGGCCTTGATGGTGGTGCCCGAAATCACCGCAACAGCCATACAAACACCGGTGCGGTCATTCAGCAGGCGCGCTTGCAACACCTTCTGCAGCGCCTCATCAGCGTTAATAGCAGCGGCGGATGCGGCATAGGTAATGGCAAGTGCAGCAACTAAAAGTAATTGTTGCAGGGCATTTTTCATGGGGGGGGAAATTTTTCCTGAAGGCGCCGAGATTAAGGATAAGCGCTGAGCTTTCATTGCGTATCAGGCAACGGGTCAGCGCTCCGTTCAACGTCATAATATGGTGAAGCATATGTGTGCTGTTGCAGACAATATTTCTGAAAAAATTAACAAGTCAACCAGCAGCGGCTGTTGCTGCGATAAAATACGTTTATGAATTTTCTCTCGCCGTTTTACCCACTCGTCCGTGCCGCACTCTTTAAACTCGATCCTGAAATCGCCCACGATTTGGCGCTCCACAGCCTCAAAAAGCTTGAAAAGGCGCATCTGGCGGGCTTCTTGGGGCAACGGGTCGTGGCGCCGCTCACAGTATTGGGACTGAAGTTTGATAACGCCGTGGGCCTCGCTGCAGGGCTGGACAAGAACGGCGCTTATATTGACGCGATGGCGGCGCTGGGCTTTGGCTTTATCGAAGTCGGCACAGTGACCCCGCGCGCGCAGCCGGGCAATCCGAAACCACGCATGTTTCGGCTGACTGAAGATGATGCGCTAATCAACCGGCTGGGTTTTAATAATAGCGGGCTTGAGGCGTTTTTGGCGAATGTACAGCGCGCCAAATACAAAGGCGTGCTGGGGCTCAATATCGGTAAAAATTTTGATACGCCCATTGAAAAAGCGGTGGACGATTATCTGATTTGCCTGCGCGGGGTGTATCCGCATGCGAGCTATGTAACGGTAAATATATCGTCACCCAATACCAAAGGTCTGCGCGATTTGCAAGCGGCCGAGCAGTTGGAAAAATTGCTGTCAACACTGAAAGCCGAACAGACAAAGCTCGCCAGAAAACATAAAAAAACGGTGCCACTGGTACTGAAAATTGCGCCTGATCTGGATTTGAAATCGATCAAAGATATTGCCAAGCTCACCCTCGACAATGGTTTTGACGGCATTATCGCGACCAATACCACCCTCTCACGCGATGCCGTGCGCGGCCACAAACATGCGAATGAAGCGGGCGGTTTATCGGGGCGTCCGCTATTTTCGCCTTCGACTGAGGTATTGAGGGAATTTGCGAAACAGGTGAAGGGACATATTCCGATTATTGGCGTGGGCGGGATTATGAGCGGCGCCGATGCGAAGCTTAAAATCAATGCGGGTGCGGCGCTGGTGCAGATTTATACCGGCTTCATTTATAAAGGGCCGGCGCTGATTCGGGAATGTGCGCTGGCGCTGAAATGAATTGCACGATTTCAGCAGCGGCCTGCCCCGCTATATCCGCTATATATTTTTCACTAGCTTCAACCTAAGCCAGTATGTTCACACTCACCAAAAAAATTGACGCCCTCCTGCCGCAAACCCAGTGTACACAGTGCGGGTTTGCGGGCTGCATGCCTTATGCAGAGGCGATCGCGGCAGGCGCAGCCGAGATCAATCGCTGCCCGCCGGGTGGTGATGCCGGCGTTCAAGCAATGGCCGTATTGCTAGGGCGGCCCATCATGGCGCTGGATACGAGCCGTGGGCCGCATTTGCCGCATCGTATTGCCGTGATTGACGAGGCCACCTGCATCGGCTGTGCGAAGTGTTTGAAAGCCTGCCCAACCGATGCGATTATTGGCGCTAATAAATTTATGCATGCGGTCATTGCCGAGCTGTGTACCGGTTGCGATTTATGTATTCCGCCCTGCCCTGTTGATTGTATTGTGATGGTCGAAGATACCCATTTTCCGGCGCTGGCGAGCAAGGATGTGGCGCGCGAGCGGTTTGAGTTTCATCAGTTTCGTCTGGCGCGCGATTATCAGGAGCGACAAACATTTCTGGCTGAAAGAGAGCGTGCGGTATTGGGTGGTTTGGTAAAAGCCACATGAAAAAATAAATGAGGATAATTGATGGCTTTAATGAAACCGGCGCAGCGCCATGAATTTTTTCAGCGCATGCAAGCGCTGAACCCGCACCCTAAATCAGACCTCGAATACAGCACCCCTTTTGAGTTGCTGATTGCGGTCATTTTGTCTGCACAAGCCACCGACAAAGGTGTCAATATCGCCACGCGCAAGCTATACGCGGTGGCCAACACCCCTGAAAAAATGGTGAAGCTGGGGCTGAAGCGCTTAACGGCATATATCCAGACGATTGGCCTCTATCGCAACAAGGCAAAAAATGTTTTCGCAACCTGCAAAATTCTGGTGACAGAACATAACAGCGAAGTACCGGATAATCGCGAAGCACTCGAAGCCCTGCCTGGCGTGGGCCGAAAGACCGCGAATGTGGTGCTGAATATCGCGTTTGGGCAGCCGACCATGGCGGTGGATACGCACATCTTTCGTATCGGCAACCGCATGGGCCTGGCACCGGGCAAAGATGTGGTGGCGGTGGAGATGAAGCTCTATAAAAATATCCCTGAAGAATTTATGCAGCATGCCCATCACTGGCTGATTTTGCATGGCCGCTACACCTGCGTCGCACGCAAACCAAAGTGCAGCGAGTGCGCGGTGTACGATCTTTGCGGATTTAAAGACCGTGCTAAATATTTGGAAGCGTGATGTTGAGCCCTGATGTTTAATCCAAGCCGAAACGAATCACGCGATTTTTTATTTGCAGCCTGGCGCAAGTACGGCGCGAATGAGCCACTGACTGCGCTGGAAACGATTGCGGTAGAGGTGATGGCACAACATCCGGAGTATCACGCACTGCTCAACAATCGCGATCAAGCCATCGAGCATGATTATGCCCCCGAACACGGTGAGACCAACCCATTTTTGCACCTGTCCATGCACATGGCGATTCGCGAACAAATTGCAATTGATCAGCCCGGCGGCGTGCGTGATGCCCATCAGCGGCTGACGCAAAAGCTGGACTCGGTGATGGATGCGGAGCATGAAATGATGGATTGTCTGGCCGAGATGATCTGGCAGGCGCAGCGCTATAAATTAGCACCGGATGCAGCAATTTATCTGGGGTGTTTGACGACGAAGTTGACGGGCTGAAAATAGCGGTGATCAGTCATACTGTCCACACCTGTTTGCTTAAGTCGATTTCGTTACACATTTTTTATGTGTTTTTTAAAAATCTGGCATTATTTTCTTGTGCATCTTATACGCTTGACCGCTACTGAGATTCTCAGCCCCGCTACCAAACTCAACATCACCAAAAAAAGCCCTCCAAAACAGGAGGGCAGATACCTATTTTTACTACTTATTCAAGCAAGTACAGCAAGCCAGACAGTTCTTGGCACGGTACCCAGCACTTTAATACTTGGTTTTCAAATCCGACTTCTGGCTTGAGAAATACGCGGCTAAATCACGAATATCTTCGGGCTTTAACGCCCCGGCAAAGCCATTCATGAGTGCGTTTTTACGTTTGCCGGATTTGTATTGCTGTAGTGCGGCCACCAGATAATCATTATGCTGACCGGCGAGCACCGGGTACTCAGGCAGGATCGGTTTGCCACCGCCTTCACCATGGCAGGCTTTGCAGGTTTCGGCTTTTTTTGCACCCTCTTCGATATTGCCGCTGGCGGCATGAGCTGCCAAGGAAAATGTGGTGGCCGCAACCGCGATGCTTGAAGCAACCGCGATGCTTGAAATGAGTTTTAGGTTCATGGATTTTCTTTCGTGTTTCTTTTTGTATTTTTATTGTGCAGCCACTTGGGCTTTGCCGTCGTTCGTGTTTCCGTTCGTGTTTCCGTAATAGGCGGCGAGGTCGGCCATTTCCTTTTCGGTCAATCCGCTGGCTTGTGCTTTCATCGTCTGGTTATAGCGTTCGCCGCTTTTATATGACTTGAGCGCTGATAACAAATAGCCGGGATTTTGCCCACCGAGCTTGGGGACGTTATAAACCTCAGGGTAGGCGGTCTTGATGCCAGGGACGCCGTGACAACCTGAGCAAATGGCGGTGGCTTTAATTTTCCCTGCGGCCGGATCACCTTTGAATGTTTCGGCAGGCGCTTGGGCCGATACGCTGAATGAAAATGCAGCGAATGAATTTATTAAGACAAATTGAGCGAATTTTTTCACGGGTTTTCACATCCACGACAATAGTAAATCAGCAGTAAATACATAGATTGGGCAACCTACGAAGCCACAATCTGCAATGAATATTGATGAAACAGACCTTCAAAAACCGGTCGCTTTGCGTCGTAAATCACCAAAAACTAAGTAACTCATCTGCAAAATCAACCACTTGCAAAGTATAGCATGCACCGCCCACTTTGCCCAAGCAAAACGCACCATATGAAGCACCACAGCATGACTTTTTAAGCTGCTTTCCAAACCGCCTTTCCACCGCTCGCCTGGTCAATTCGTTCAACATGCTCTGCATGTTGTTGCAGCTCTTCAACGTCGGCTCTAAGTACCTTCAAATTCGCCGGGCGCGCAAGCGCCATCGTGGCGCCTGATGCTGAGGTGGTGCTGCCTGCATCCAGCCCAATCGCGAGACTATCTTGACCGCGGGTCATGGCGACATAAACCTCGGCCAGCAATTCAGTATCGAGGAGCGCGCCGTGGAAGATGCGGGCGCTGTTGTCAATCGCATAGCGTTCGCACAGT
>JAYWCO010000221.1:0-2058 GCA_043780475.1 Burkholderiales bacterium
ATTATTGCTGAAGGCGCCGGGCATTACCGATTATCGTCGCGCGCTTTGGTATTACTGGCTGGCCTGCTACCACCTGCAAACCATGGACGTGCAGGGCCACGGTGCAACGGCGCTTAAGCAGGCAGGTGAGTGCATCGACAGCGCCAGCGAGATCGCGATCGGGCATCAATTCGCGGGCGTGCTGTTTGGCCGCGACTCGCTGCACGCCGATATTCTGATGCGTAAAGGTGATTTTGACGGCGCCGAAGAAAAGCTGGTTCAGGCAGAGCAATGGTTATCGCCCATGCGCCCGACCGATACGATGCAGTGCCATTTCAAGAAAACCCAGCTCGCGCTGCGCCGCCATGATTTGCCCTCAGCGCTGGCGTCAATTAACCGGGTGATTCAGTCAGCCGAGCAGTCGCATATGCCCGAGCGGGTGATTTCGAGTTACCGCTGGACCGAAGCTATTGTGCACGTGAAGATGCAACATTTCTCACTGGCCTATGCACCAGCCCGCCGCGCCATCGAATCCGCCAGCCCGGCACATGTGCATCTTTGTCACCTCGCGTATATTGGCTACGAGGCGATGGAAGCGTTGCACCATCATTTGCCGGCACGGCTTGAGAAACTGACGCAGTTTTTTCAGCGCCTTCGCGAGCAGCAAACCTTTCAGGTTTTCACCATGCTGCCGCTTGAGTTGGCCCAGTTGGCCGCAGCGGCATTAAACGAAAAAATAGAAACCGATTTTGTTAAAAATCTGATCCGACAGCGACAACTCTTGCCGCCTCTGCCGTCATCTTTATCGTCATCCCCACCGTCCTCAGGGTTACTTTCAAATTGGCCATTTCCGCTGCGCATTCATGCGCTGGGGCCGTTCTATCTTGAACGTCATGGCGAGCGTTTCACCCTCGCCGGCAAAGTGCAAAAAAAGCCGATGGAGCTGATGAAGCTGCTCGCCGCTGAAGGTGCGGCAGCATTTTCCGGTGTGCCTGCTGAAAAAATTATTGACGAGCTGTGGCCGGATCCGGAAATTGAAAACCCCAAAGCTAATTTCGATATCACCTTGCATCGCTTGCGTAAGCTGCTGGACATCGACAGCGCGATATTGTTTAACGACGGCAGCCTGTCGTTTAACCGCGATCTGGTTTGGTGCGACACAGCCGCGTTTGATGCCTTAACCTTAGCCGGCTTTGATGCCGCCCCATTCGGTGCAGACCATGCGGCCATGCCGGATCGGGAAATGATGGCGCTTTATCGCGGGCCGCTGCTGGCGGGCGAAACTGATTTTAGCTGGCTGATATCACCCCGAGAGCGATATGCCGCCAAATTTATTGGTGCCATTAGCCGAGGCGCTTCACACCTGCGGCAGATGGGTGATGAGCAAAGTACGTTAGCAGCGCTGGCGCTTTACGAACACGGACTGTTGCAGGATGGTCTGGTGGAAAGTTTTTATACAGGCGCAATCGAAATTTGCCTTGAGTTAGGGCAGACTAGCGAAGCGTTGCGGATTTACCGCCGTTGCGAGCAATTATTTTCACTGGTGCTGGGCATCAAGCCATCGCCTAAACTGCAGGCCCTGCGCGAGCAAATTACCCGGCAACCGGCATAGCTTCAATTAAATTTTAAAGCCTTTAACCTTAAATCATTGAACCTGTAGGGTGTTCACCCCGACCCATTGTTGGGCACCGCTAAAATTTTTTTCGTGCAGCTGTAAATGTTTTTTAATGAAAAATTGAAAGGATCATATGAAACTCTTGATGAAATTTTTACCCTTGTTGTTAGCGTTGAGTGTGAATGTAAATATAAGCGCTGCCTGGGCTCAGGCCGCATGCGGCGGACACGGCAAAGCTGATCGCGCGGGCAAATGCGTATGTGAAGCAAATTACACCGGCGCTAAATGTGATGCTGCCGCTGTACCAACGCAGTCGCTGGTGTTGCCGGTATCACCCGTACCCTCGCTGGATTACTGCCAAAACGGTGGTATCCAAAACCGTGATGGAACCTGTACCTGCACGAAATGGCCAGAAGGCACCGCCCACTACAAAGGCCCTCATTGCGAAATCCTGGTGCCGCGCC
>JAYWCO010000222.1:0-6629 GCA_043780475.1 Burkholderiales bacterium
CACCGTCGTGCTTCCCGTTGCCGGGTTTGTGCACGATACCGCCATCGCTCCCAGCACTCAGGAGCGCATGCTCTACGCGTACATCACGCCCGGAACCGCCGCGATGCTGGGCCTGAGCCCTACGCTTGATCAGTTATTAGTGAAGATGAACCATCGCGGTAGTGCAGGGGAAGCAAGCCATTTCGGCGACTCATTACAAAGCGCACTCACCCATCAGGGCACACCGCCATTACGCATGGACGTGTTGCCTGCCAGTCATCCACACGCCGATTTGATGAATGCCATGTTGCGCGTGCTGGGGGTGCTGGCGGGGATGGCGTTTGCCTGCAGTGCGGCCCTGGCCAGCTATATGGTGGCAGCATGGATGCGTCGTGAAGTGCGCGTCGTCGGCATCATGAAAACAATGGGTGCACGCAGCTATCAGATCGCGTTGCAGTATCTGGCGCTGGTTGCGCCAGCGGTGTTGGTGGCGATGGCGCTGGCGATGCCGTTGGGTAATGTGCTGGGCCGCGCTGTCGTCGATTATTATGCGGTGTCGCTGAACATCGACATTGCCAGTTGGAGCGTGCCCACCCCGCTGCTGCTGCGCGAAATTATTCTTGCGCTGTGTATTCCCCTCATCGCGATGACGCTTCCCATCCTGCGCGCATCACGGATGACCGCGCACGCCGCCATGCATGATGTGGGTATGACCGCATTATCGGGTTCAGGCCGACTCACGCGATTGTTCGCTGGATCATTTGCTGGATCATTCGCAACACGCTTCATCACCAGATTCATCAGCCTGCCAGGCCATGTACGTTGGACGCTTGCAATGCGCAATACCTGGCGTCGTCCCTGGCGCGTGATGATAATATTGTTGGGCCTGTCCGCAGGTGGTGCGCTGCTGTTGATGACGCATAATAACTATGAAAGCTTCATGCGCGTAATCGATACCAGCCTCGCCAACCAGGGGCACGATATAGAAGTGCTGATGCAGCGTCCGGTTCCAGCCGCGCAATTGGAAACGATTGCGCGTGCGGTGCCCGGTGTGAAAATCGCTGAGGCATGGCGTCGCGTTCGTGTGAATCTGTCGCCCATGGTTAGCACCGCTGTAAGTACCCCTGCCAGTTCCCCAACCAGCCTACTACCCGTTGGCGAAATCAATCGCGTGGCGCTTACCGGCTATCCAGCCGATACGCAATTATTCAAGTTGCCCATTGTGCAGGGTCGTGCGCCTCATCCAATCACTGCGGGAGGCACAGCGGCAAGTGCTGGTGCGCCCATTGAAGTTCTCATCACGCGCGCACTGCAAGACGCTTTTCCGCAGCTGCAGGTAGGGGATACCGTCGCGCTGCGGTATGGTGAAAGTGGCAAGCGTGGTGAGCGCGATGAGCGCGATGAGAAAGCTGCCACGGTCAAGATCGTCGGGGTGATCGAAGAAATCGCTACGCTCGCTTTGTACGCAGAGTTCGCTGCATTCGATGCACTAACCGGGCTCGGCGATGCATCGGCGCTGCTTCGCGTGAAAACAAATGATGATCAGATCGAGCTGGTCGTCAAGCTGCTTGACCAGGCATTGCTGGACGCGCGCATGACACCGGCCCAAATTTTCTCGCGCACCGTCACCCGTGATTCGCTTGAAGAACATTTCAAGGTGGTAGGTGATGTCATCCGCATGGTGGCGCTGGCGGCGGCGCTGGTCGGGGCCATCATGCTCGCCGCCACTACGATTCTCAATATTACGGAACGCACCCGCGAGATCGGCATATTGCGCACATTAGGGGCGACACCCAGAGGAATCGCGGCGCTGTTTCTCGCCGAAGGCGCGTCGGTCACGCTACTGAGTTTTATTTTGTCGGTGGGGCTGTCGATTGGTTTGACGCTGGCGATTCTGAGGGTTGCCGAGCGCACTATGCTGCATGTGGCAGCGCCATTACATTTTTCGATGCAGGGGCTGGCGATCTTGTGCAGCGGTGCCATCGTGGTGTTGCTGACGGTGGTTCTGGCCGTGGCGCACGCGTTACGGAAATCGATTCGCGAGAGCATCGCGTATGAATAAAAATTGGATAAAAATCGAATGAAAAATCGGGCCGCCAACAAGCCTGTGTAAGTGGCGCTACCATTCGTTTCAAATTGGCGTTGTTCATGTAAATCCAATACACACTGGTGCAGTCTGTAGAGGTGTTGAGACCTGGGAAATGCTGTGGCCGATAGAATACAAGCGGAAGAGCTCAGCGCGCTTCATTTAGCGGCATTTATAAAAACGGGAATGGCAAAGTGCCTAACTGGCGGGCTGCAAAGTGCCCGACTAGCGGGCCTGCTGGCGGCATTTTGCTCCAATAACCGCGCCTGGCTTAGTGTTTAAAATTGCCGTGTATTTTGCGTGACGGATAGAAGTTGGCGCTGCATAGTGTTACCCACTTGCGGCTGTGGCAAATGCGCTGCACGTTAGCTGCCAAAATCCATTTGGTTTACATCAAATACTGCGGTCTTGGGCTTCGCGCTTGCTCTGATGGCATCACCTGTATCGATAAATGCCTCGGCGAGTTTGTAGCTGATGCGGGCTAGCGATTCAGGGTTGGCGGTAATCGATGCGTTGCCGCCTCCCGCCGCCGCGCTAATGACCACGGCGTCTTTAACAAGTTGAATATAAATGCTGGCGGCTAGCGCTTGAACAGCGCCGTCGCCTTCTTGAGGTGCGGACATAGTCGGGGCCGATGGTGGTTTGGGAGGATGGTGGGCTGCGCTCATGTATTGACTATACCTTTATCCCGCGCCCGTTGTGCAGCGCACTGAATTTCTGGTTATCTTTTTTGCCAGCATGATTGCGGCAGCTCCTGGCAGACGGCGCGAACCTTTTGCTGGGCACTGCAATCAAATAGCGACTCAACTGTTTTTTAGGCGTGACTCGGAACATGAATTTAAATATTAAACCCATAAATCGGATGAAGCAAAATCAACCAGAAAGTTTATTGCAGACGCTGCCGGTGCGCTTTACTGCGCATTCTGCTGCGCGGTTGACCACAAAACGGATCACCGGTTTGATATTAGCCGCCGCCATCGCCGTTGCTGTTATTTCGACCAGTGCGGATTTGTGGGCCCAACGTGGCGTCGGCTTCCGCCCGGTTGAGCCGCGCAACATCGCGCCGCGTGGCGCGCTGCTGGAGCACGAGCGTGGTCTGGTTGCGCTGTTTGAAAACGCCGCGCCGTCGGTTGCCTATATCACCACCGAGAATCTGGTGCGCCAGGGATTTTTTGGCAATGAAATTGGGGTGTCGCAAGGCGCGGGCTCAGGTTTTGTGTGGGATAGCTCCGGGCATATCGTGACCAATTTTCATGTGGTGCAGGGCGCACAAAAAGTATTTGTGCAGCTTGATACAGGCAAAAAAGCGCTGAGCGCAGAAGTCGTCGGCGCAGCACCCGATTATGATCTGGCGGTGGTGAAACTGCGCGAGGTTCCGTCCAATCTGAAACCGATTCCGCTGGGCAGTTCACGCGATCTGAAGATTGGCCAGATGGTCATTGCTATCGGTAATCCTTTTGGTCTGTCGCGCACCATGACCACCGGTATCGTCTCGGCACTGGATCGTCATTTACCGACCACTGATTTTGCCGAAATTGCGGGCGCGATTCAAACCGATGCGGCGATTAACCCCGGCAATTCTGGTGGGCCCTTGCTCGATAGCGCGGGTCGGCTGATTGGCGTCAATACCGCGATTCGCTCGTCCAGTGGCAGCTCGGCGGGCGTGGGTTTTTCGATTCCGGCTGATCTGGTTAATCGCATCGTGCCGCAGCTGATTGCGAAAGGGCGTGCCTACCGTCCGGGTATTGGTATCGTGCCGATTGATCCCTTCATTGTTTCGCAAAACGGCATACGCGGCGTGGTGATTGACAGCATTACCCCACGCACGCCTGCGGCGGAATCGGGCCTGACGCCCTATAACCGGCGCACCCGGCAAATAGGTGATGTGATTGTCGGCGTAAATGGCCGCACCATTGAAACTCTCTCCACGCTGGTGGCCGAACTGGATCGTGTAGGCATTGATAATGTGGCCGAGCTGACGGTCGAGCGTGACGGCAAAAGCCGCAAGGTGCGGGTGAAAGTTATCGATACCGCGCGCTAGCCTGGGAATGGGTGATGTGTAATGGCTAATGGGTAATAGATCAAGGTAAGGCGTAAAAACTTGCGCTATGATTTTCATCATTAGTTTCTGCACTCTCATCCAAGGCGATTCCCATGAAAATCATCGCAGCTATATTTATTACTCTGTTCACTGCCCGCGCGGTTGCCCTTGACCAGCAAGTTGCGCCATCAGCGCCAACGCCAATGATCAGTGAGATCGCGGCAAAAATTTCTGCGGCGCGGATTGAAAAAACCATTCGTAAACTGGTCAGTTTTGAAACCCGCAATACCTTGTCGGATGCAACAAGCGAAACCCGCGGTATTGGTGCGGCGCGGCGCTGGATAAAGTCTGAGCTTGAGCAATGCGCGAAAGCGAACGGCGGGCGCATGAAGGTTGCGTTCGATGAGCACCTCGCGCAGCAGGCGGTGCGCATCCCGCAGCCCACCCAGCTGGTTAATGTGGTCGCTACGCTGCCCGGCGTGCAGGCTGCCAGCGTGGATCGCTTGTATGTTGTTTCCGGTCATTATGATTCCATGCCGAACAGCCCGGTTGATGGCGAAACGGTTGCACCCGGCGCGAATGATGATGCATCCGGCACGGCGGCCGTGATGGAGCTGGCGTGCGTAATGTCACAATATCAATTTGATGCGACACTGGTTTTTATGGCGGTCGCGGGTGAAGAGCAAGGTTTGATTGGTGCAACTTTTTGGGCCAAGGCCGCAAAGGCGAAGGGCCTCAATATCGCCGGGATGATCACCAACGATATTATCGGCAACACCAAAGCAGCCGACGGCACCGTCATCAAAAATCGTGTGCGCCTGTTTGCCGAAGGAGTGCCGCCCGTGAAAGAGCTGAGCGATGAAGCTTTGACGCTATTGCGTAGCGGCGGTGAGAATGATTTCCCCACCCGCCAGCTGGCGCGTTTTATTAAAGAAACCGCCGACCGACATATTGCTGCCACCACCATCGCGGTCGATGTTATTTATCGGCGCGACCGTTATCTGCGCGGAGGGGATCACACCCCATTTCTGGAAGCGGGTTATGCCGCGGTGCGCATGACGGAGCCGGTGGAAGATTTTCGGCATCAGCATCAAAATCCACGCGTCGAAAATGGTGTGCAGTATGGTGATTTACCCGATTTTGTGGACTTTGAATATGTTGCCAACGTAGCGCGCGTCAACGCCGCCGCCCTGGCTGGCCTTGCCTTGGGCCCGGCCGCACCCAAAGAAGTGCAAATGGAAACCCTTAATCTGGAAAACGATTCCACGCTGCGCTGGAAAGCGAATCTGGAGCCGGATGTAGCGGGGTACCAGATTGTCTGGCGCGACACCACGGCAGCTTTCTGGCAGCACCGTAAAGACGTCGGCAATGTAGTCCGCGCCACCATTAAAGGCGTGTCGAAAGATAATGTAATTTTTGGCGTGGTTGCCTACGACAAGGAAGGCAACGCCAGTGTAGCGACTTACCCGGTGCCGTTTCGCCTGCGCTAATTTTCCATAAAGAAATAATTGTATAGATCAAAGCGGGCGCGTCATATAAAATCCAAGACTTTTTGCCTGGAACATTATGTGGTTCAAAAACCTGCAGGTCTATCGTTTCCCCACGCCGTGGAACACCACGGCAGCGCAGCTTGAAGAGGCGCTGGCGCGTCACCCGTTCCGCTCCTGTACCAGCTATGAGTTGCAGACCCAGGGCTGGGCCTCGCCGCGTGACAATGGCGCCCTGGTGCATGCTGTCAACGGTCATTGGCTGCTGGCGCTGGGGACTGAAAAAAAGCTGCTGCCTGCCTCGGTGATCAAAGAGCTGGTAAAGGTGCGTGCGGTAGACATGGAGAAGCGCCAAGGCTTTAAACCAGGCCGTAAGCAATTGCGCGAGCTGAAAGATCAAACCACCGATGAGCTGTTGCCACGCGCGTTCAATGTGCGGCGCAATACCTTTGTGTGGATTGATCCGGTCAATGGTCGGCTGGTGATCGATGCTGGCTCGCCTGGCCGCGCCGACGAGGTAGTGGCGCATTTCAATAAAGCGATTACAGATATTTCGCTGGAGCGTTTGAATGTGGCGATGTCGCCGGGTGCGGCCATGACATCATGGTTGGCAGCCGATGAAACCCCGCATGGTTTTTCGATTGATCAGGATACCGAGCTGCAATCGCCGGCTGACGAAAAAGCCACGGTGCGCTTCGTGCGCCACGCGCTGGACCCCAAAGAAGTGCAGCGCCATATTGCAGGCGGCAAACAATGTACCCGGCTGGCGCTGACCTGGGCCAGTCGGGTGTCATTTGTGCTCACCGAATCATTCACCCTTAAAAAAATTGCGTTGGTGGATATCATCAAGGAAGGCATGGATGCAGGCGGCAGCGTACGCGATGAAGACGAGCGCCTCGATGCGGATTTTGCGATGATGACGGGCGAGCTAAAACAGCTGCTGGAAGATCTGGTCGAAGCGCTGGGTGGCGTGCAAACGGTGGGCGGCCGGTAATCTTAAATTTGCGGCCCGCAAAGACAGGTGTTGTTTAAAGCG
>JAYWCO010000223.1:0-3037 GCA_043780475.1 Burkholderiales bacterium
AAACCAGCGCTATTGATACTGCACAGATTCACTATCACTTACGCCAGGATCATGAACTACAGTCAATGCCGCTCAACGATATAAAGCAGCCACTGGAACGAAAAAGCGCGTTCCAGCCGGATGGCCTGATCGCCGGGTCTGAACGGGCTGAGCGCTTTCTGTTTTGGCCAATGGGCATTAATAGCGCTGGCGCGATGCGGCAGTGGGGCACACACGCCACCGCGTTTGTCGGCATTCGTCATTTTGACGATGCCGATCTGATCGACAAACGATTCACTGTTATCAACCATCAGCGAACACCTGACCAGTAAAAATAGCCTACCCGTTAGTCAACCGCGACCAGACTGGCTCGTTTTTCCTCTTGAAGCATGTGCTTCATTTCTAAACCGGAGCAACTTATGAAAAAAATTATACTCACTTCCATTGCCGCAGCTGCTTTGATGACCAGTGCTATCGCATTTGCTCAAGCGCCTGCACCTGCTAACACACCGGCACCCGCCAGCGTTTCGGCTCCCGCTAAATCAGCAACCGCCGGACCTGGCGCCGCTGCCGAGACCAAGGCAAAGCCACACAAAGGTAAAAATGGTCACAAAAAGCATAAAGCCAAAAAAGCAAAAGCGGTTTAATTTAAAAAACGGCTTAATGTAAAAAACGGCTTAATGTAAAAATTGCTGAGTGAGCAGTAGAAAAGGTGGTCATCTTTTAGGTGGCCGCCTTTTTTATTCAATTTTTCATAAATTTAGCGCGGCAATATGCTCAAAGCGCCCGACTGGCGCGGCGTTTGAGGCACGCTTGAGGTATTTACTCAGGGAAATCATAAAAATATTAAAGCCGTTCCAGCAAATGCAGAATCGAATCCAGCGAATCAGCGTCTTCAATTTTTTTATCCATTCGCATCCGCAGCATCCGGGGGAATCTTACTGCCACCCCCGACTTATGCCGATTCGAGCGCTGAATACCTTCAAAGCCTAATTCAAAAACCAGCTGCGGCTTAACGGTACGAACCGGCCCAAATTTTTCAAGCGTGTTTTTACGGATGAATGCATCCACCGTTGCAATTTCATCATTGCTAAGACCTGAGTAAGCTTTGGCGAATGGCACCAGCTCTTTCTGCTCACCAATGGTTTTCCAAATCGCAAAGGTGTAATCCGAATACAGGCTGGCGCGCTTGCCATGACCCCGCTGCGCGTATACCAGCACCGCGTCAACGGTCATCGGCGCCACTTTCCATTTCCACCAGCCCCCGTTAGCTTTAACGCGACCGACGCCGTAAAGTGAATCGCGGCGCTTCAACATCAAGCCTTCGGTGCCGCGTTGCCGTGACTCTTCACGCGCAATTGCCAGCGTTGCCCAGGACGGCGCGCGCACGATATCGGAAAGCTGCAGCACGGTGTTATGCGGGATGGAATAAACCAGTTGATGCAATTTTGCGCGCCGCTCATGCAGCGGCAAATCGCGCAAGTCTGTTCTGGCTGATTCCAGGACGTCATAAGCTACAAAAATAACCGGTGTGTCAGCCAGTATTTTCTTCCCCGGATTTTTACGCCCCAAGCGTTTTTGCAACGCGGCAAACGGCATCACAGCGCCATCTTTGTAGGGCAGGATTTCGCCGTCCAGCACACAATCATCCAGTGGCGCGGCTGCTACCAATAGCTCCGGAAACTGCGGCGACACCAGCTCATCACCGCGCGACCACAGGAACACCTCACCCTGGCGCTTTACCAACTGCGCGCGAATCCCGTCCCACTTCCACTCAGCTTGCCAATCACCAATATCGCCCAGCGTCTTAGGCTCGCCTTCAAGCGGATGCGCCAGGAAAAAGGGATAGGGCTTGGAAATATCGAAGCTGGCGGTGGCAGTCGAAATCAAGGTTGCGTAATTCTCTGCCGTAGGCTGCCAATCGCCCGCTAGGCGATGTGAAATCACCTTGGCATCGACGCTGGAAATTTGCGCAAGTGCGCGAACCACCAGGAGCTGCGACACGCCGACCCTAAAGCCGCCGGTAAGCAGCTTGTTAAACACAAATCGCTCACCCAAATCGAGCTCATTCCAATAGCTAAATACCGCTACTTTTTTCTGCGCATCGTCCAGCCGCCGCAGCGGCAGGAGGCGCGCCACAATCCAGTCATGAAGCGGTATCGATGAGACTTCAGCGGGCGGCGGCAACATCAGCGCAATGGTTTCCGCCAAATCGCCCACGACGTCATAACTCTCCTCAAATAGCCATAGCGGCAGACCAGCTGCCTCAGCAGCATATTCATGGAGTTTGCGTGCAGGTACGGCTTGGCGAGGCCGATTGCCCGTCAGGAAATACGCAGCCCAGCAAGCGTCTCCAGGGTGGGCCGCCGAAAAATAATCGGCCAGTGCGGCGACCTTATCGTTGGTGCGAGTGGATGAATCAAGCGCTATGTACAAGCGGGCAAAAGCTTTCATCGGATTTCAAGCCGGCGGTGCGGGATCATGGGCTGCAATGGCCGGAATGGCTGCAACAGCAACGGCTGCGGCTGCAGCTGCAACCTCAGCACTGCTATCGTTTTCAGCACCGCCTTCGCCCTGAAATTCAGTTTCCAATGCATCCGCTTCAATGCCCTGTTCGCGCAAATAGCGCACCATCACCGGCACCTGGCCGTGAGTGATCAGTACCTGTTTTGCCTCGGACGCGCGGATAGCTTTCAGCAGGCTCGGCCAATCCGCATGATCCGACAGCACAAACCCTTGATCAACATTACGCTGACGACGGGCACCGCGTATCGCCATCCAGCCCGACGCAAACGCATCGGAATAGTCCCCAAAGCGCTTCATCCACGATGTCCCCTGCGCAGATGGCGGGGCCACAATCAGGGCGCGCGAATAATCAAATTTGCGGTCGACCTCGCTCACCATTTGCGTCTCGGGCAAGATGACACCCGCATCGCGATAGGCTCGATTCAGCACCTCAACGGCGCCATGACAAAAAATCGGGCCGATGCTGGCATCAACACTTTTTAAAATACGTTGCGCTTTGCCAAATGCATAGCCAAACAGCACGCTGGCACGG
>JAYWCO010000224.1:0-4009 GCA_043780475.1 Burkholderiales bacterium
GCTGGGTTAGCACCAACTACGCGGCCCTGGCCTGTATTGATTTGCCGCTGTGTCATGGCGAACTCATGCCCAAGATGGATTTTGCGAACGCATTTCACGTGATTCGCCCGCTCGGGTTTGGCCCTGACGGCGTCCTCCTAACAGTGGATGCACTTACCGCTATCCACTGGACACACCGAATAGGTGCGATGATCGCATTGCTGGTAGTGGGTGGCTTTGCGTGGCGGTTGATGCAGATCGAGAACGGGAAAAAAGCGGCACTCATGCTCGCCGCAATGCTAGCAGCGCAAATCTTGCTGGGTATCAGCAATGTGTGGTTCAGCTTACCGCTTGCGGTCGCGGTCGGGCATAACGGTATCGCGGCGATGTTGTTTGTATGGTTATTGGTGGTTAATTTACGCATGGCAAAATCGAGTCATTGATCGGGTTAGCAAAATGTCGCAACAATTAGTCAGCACTGTTCATGCAAACATACTCGTTCAATTTGTTGAGCTCACCAAGCCTCGCGTTAATGCTTTAATTGTGTTCACCGCGATCATCGGCATGATGCTCGCTTATCCGGTGGGTATTCCATGGGACGTCGCACTGATGCTGAAAGCCACCTTGGGTATTTGGCTGGTCGCAAGCGCTGCCGCGGCATTTAACTGCTTGGTCGAGCAGCAGATTGATAAAAAGATGGCGCGCACCCGTGCTCGCCCCACCGTGGCCGGCTCAATTCATACTTGGCAAATTTTGTGTCTGGCCGGGGCTGTTGGCGGAGCGGGGCTGCTAGTGCTATATCGTTTTGTGAACCCGCTCACGATGTGGCTTACCTTGGGTACGTTCGTCGGTTATGCGGTGATTTACACCATCATTTTAAAACCGGCCACACCACAAAATATTGTGATTGGCGGTGCGTCCGGCGCAATGCCACCCATACTGGGCTGGGCGGCGGTGGCGAACGTCGTGTCGCCAGAATCGATGCTGCTATTTTTGATTATTTTTGCGTGGACGCCGCCGCATTTTTGGGCGCTGGCGCTTTATCGCAAGAACGAATATGCCAAAGCCGGTCTGCCCATGCTGCCTGTCACGCACGGCGTTAAATTCACCCAGCTGCATCTTTTGCTTTACACCTTCATCATGGTGGCGTGCACCTTATTGCCATTTGCGATTGGTATGGCGCAGATGATTTATTTGGTGGCGGTGCTCGCGCTGAATGCGAATTTTGTTTATCTCGCCGTCAAGCTTTATCGACACTATAGCGATGCGCTTGCCAGGAAAACTTTTGCCTATTCCATTTTATATCTCTCGCTGCTATTTGCAGCGCTACTGGTAGATCATTACGCCCCGCTACTGATCGGAGTGCGGTAATGAAAATATCGACTCTCGGGTTAGTTCGTAATACTGCAGTAGCTATTTTTCTGGTTGTTTTCGCAGCTGTTTTTTTCGTCGGCTGTGAAGCGCCCAAGCCGCCGTTTAATGCCGTTGACATTACCGGCGCTCAAGGTTACGGCAATGATTTTCGCCTGATTGATCATACGGGCAAGCCGCGCACCATGGCTGATTTTCACGGCAAGGCGGTGGCGATTTTTTTCGGGTTTACCCAATGTCCTGATGTGTGTCCCACTACGCTTTCTGAGATGAAGCAGGTTATGAAAATATTGCGCAAAGACAGTGAGCGGTTGCAGGTGCTGTTTATTACCATCGACCCAAAACGTGACACAGCAGAGTTATTGAGCCAATACGTGCCGTCGTTCAACCCCACATTTCTGGGGCTGTACGGCGATGATGCGGCGACCGCTCAAGTGGCCCGGGATTTCAAAATTATTTATCGTGTCGTACCTGGCAAAACAGCTGATAACTACACCATGGATCACAGCGCCGGCATGCTGGTATTTGACCCGCAAGGCAGGCTTCGGTTATTCATGAACTACGGCTTGCCTGCCGACAAAATGGCGGAAGATATTAAGCGACTTTTGTAATCGAATAGCCCGGCAACTTAACTAGGAGCATCATGACCATTCAGCGCTTTCACGTCGGCAAACGTCTTTCCGAAATGGCGATTCATAACAATACAATTTATCTTGCAGGGCAAGTTGCCGAAGATACCTCGCAAGATATGGCTGGCCAAACTCAACAGGTGCTGGCGGCAATTGACCGCCTGCTGGCCGAGGCGGGTAGTGATAAAACAAAAATTCTATCAGCCACGATTTATGTCACAGATATGATCGAATTTCCGGCCATGAATGTAGTGTGGGATGCCTGGGTGCCATCAGGCCATACACCGCCGCGAGCCACTGTAGAGGCCAAGCTCGCAAGGCCCGCCTATAAGGTGGAGATTCAGGTGATTGCAGCGCAATAATTTTGCCGTGAAGTATTTTAGAATAGCCATAAAAAAGGGACACCACTTGGTGTCCCTTTTTTGTAAAGTGGAATCTAAAAATCAGCGCATTGCCTGGTATTCCATCAGCGATGACTTCATTTTTTGCATAGCCTTTGCTTCAATTTGTCGTATACGCTCAGCCGATACGCCAAACTCATCAGCAAGGTCGTGCAGGGTTTTTTTCTCTATGCCTTTTTTACCGTCGCTTTCGGTGTCGCTATCGTTAAGCCAGCGGGTTTCAACGATGCGGCGGCTGCGTTCATCAAGACTGTCAAGTGCAGCCTTCAGGCCATCGATGGCAGCAACTTCTTTTTGCAGGCCAGCCAGGCGCTCGGACGGATCCACTGCGGCATCTTGCAGATACGCAATCGGACTTACCCAGTTTTCATCATCATCGTTCATCGGTTCCAGTGAAACTTCCTGACCGGATAAACGCTGCTCCATCTCGGAAACATCGGTTTCCTTCACATTCAACTGCCGCGCGACCTCTTTAACCTCGGCTGGCGAGAGCGCACCAAAATTCGGCTTCATGCTGCGCAGGTTAAAAAATAATTTGCGCTGCGCTTTGGTCGTGGCGACTTTTACAATGCGCCAGTTTTTCAGGATGAATTCATGCATCTCGGCTTTGATCCAGTGCACCGCAAACGATACCAAGCGAACGCCGCGATCAGGGTCAAAGCGTTTCACTGCCTTCATCAGTCCGATATTGCCTTCCTGAATCAAGTCAGCCTGGGGCAGGCCATAGCCTGCGTAGTTGCGTGCCAGTGACACCACCAGGCGCAGGTGCGACATCACCATCTCTGAAGCGGCAGTAAGGTCACCATGCTCCTTGAGCGCTACGCCCAAGGCATGTTCGCGGGCGGGTGTGAGCATCGGCACCCGATTAACGGCAGAGATATAGTTTTCCAAGCTGCCAACCGACAGTACGGGCAAATTCATGGTTGCGATGGGCATAGTGTTTATAGCGGTTGCGGCAGTCATTACGGGCTCCTCCACGAATAGACGTTCAATTGGTAGATTACGGTACCAATGGTAATTTCAATAGAACAGTGCATCTATTTTAGCACTCTGGTCATGTGAGTGCTAATGACTTATAAAAGTTCAAGAAAACCTTTTTGATTGATCCTTGCCAATAGAGTCTGAGACAAGTGCGCTATTGGCGAAGGCATGAAGCTATCAAAAAATAAGTCTAAGTTATTGATTTAATTGAATTGACAGCAACTCTGCTGTCTCAAACTATTCAAATGATGTCGAGCATCGATGAATTTGATATTTGCGAATTCCGCCGCAAGTCGGTCCACCATTCCACCTGATGTCGGTCTGTTGGCGCCGATGCGCTTTTGACCCAGGCTGTCGATTTTAGCTGACCCACCTCAAGTTGGCGCAACCCCAGGATAGGCAACGGTTCGCGAGGGCATGGACTGGGTCAATAGAATTCCGGCAGGTGGGTCAATTTGGTGTCGGGGGCAACAATACATGAAGTCCTTTAAATTGTCCGTAACCCGCCTCGGCTGGGCGAGCTTACTTACGGTGGTCCATTTCAATGTTATTGATCAAACCAGAAGCAGTGGCAAAGTGTTTACGGCGCTTGCGCATAATCGTGTCAGCCTCGGTTATGGCGGCCCGCGTTACGGCGTTTGGCACCTT
>JAYWCO010000225.1:0-1583 GCA_043780475.1 Burkholderiales bacterium
CAGCTGGTGATGAAACAACCAAAAAGCGTCGGGTCGCTTGGCTGGATGGCCTACGCTCAGCAGCAAAATTGACATGGTTACCTAACCTCGAAAATCGAATTTTTATGTTGTTTTAGTTGCGCCGAGAGGTGCCAAATAAAACGGCAAATAGTAGGCTCAGTTACCTAACCCCATTTTTTGACGAATGAACCATGACCGCCATTGTTGACATCATCGCCCGCGAAATTTTGGACTCACGCGGAAATCCCACTGTCGAGGCTGACGTATTGCTGGAGTCCGGCGTGATTGGTCGCGCCGCCGTGCCCTCCGGCGCATCCACCGGTTCGCGCGAGGCGATTGAATTGCGCGATGGCGACAAAACGCGCTATCTGGGTAAAGGTGTGTTGAAAGCGGTCGAGCATATCAACACTGAAATTTGCGAAGCCATCATCGGCCTTGATGCCTCTGAACAAGCCTTTATTGATCGCACCATGATTGAGCTGGATGGCACCGAGACCAAGGCACGTCTGGGTGCGAATGCGATTCTGGCCGTGTCGATGGCGTGTGCACGTGCCGCGGCGGATGAATCCGGCTTGTCGCTTTACCGGTATTTAGGCGGTGCGGCGCCGATGCAAATGCCGGTGCCGATGATGAACATTATCAATGGCGGCGCGCATGCTGACAATCCACTTGATATTCAGGAATTTATGATTATTCCGGCGGGGCTGCCCACATTCCGTGAGGCGCTACGCGCGGGAGTGGAAATTTTCCATACGTTGAAAAAGATTCTGCATGCCGAAGGCCATAACACCAATGTGGGTGACGAGGGTGGCTTCGCGCCAAATTTGCCAAACAATGAAGCCGCAATTCAATACGCGGTGAAAGCGATTGAAGAAGCAGGCTACATCGCGGGGCAAGATGTATTGATCGGGCTTGATTGTGCGGCAAGTGAATTTTATAAAGACGGTAAATATCGTTTTGAAGCGGAAAAATTGTCGTTTACGTCTGCTCAATTCACCGATATTTTGGCGACGTGGGCGGATAAATATCCGATCGTTTCTATTGAAGACGGCATGGCTGAAAATGATTGGGATGGCTGGGCAACGCTGACGCAAAAACTTGGCAAAAAAGTGCAATTGGTGGGCGACGATTTGTTTGTGACCAACACCAAAATTTTGCGGGAAGGTATCGCGAGGGGCGTGGCGAATTCCATCTTAATTAAAGTAAATCAAATCGGTACGTTATCCGAAACGTTCGCCGCCATTGAAATGGCGAAACGCGCGGGCTATACCGCCGTTATTTCGCACCGCTCTGGGGAAACTGAAGATACGACCATCGCTGATATTGCCGTCGCGACTAACGCGCTGCAAATTAAAACCGGCTCCGCGTCGCGCTCAGATCGCATGGCGAAATACAATCAGTTGCTGCGCATTGAAGAAGAGTTGGGCGATGCTGCCAGCTATCCGGGCAAGTCAGCGTTTTATAATTTGCGATAAGTTTATTTTCGATCAAGCCAGGCGTGAAATACCTCCCCCACATTCTCATCACGCTCCTCATTGCCATCCAGTATCCGCTGTGGATCGGTAAAGGTAGTTGGTTGCGGG
>JAYWCO010000226.1:0-4304 GCA_043780475.1 Burkholderiales bacterium
CCGACCCGACAATTAAGGAACGACTGAAAAACGAAGTCGACGCCAGCCTCGCCTGCGGAGTGTTCGGCGCACCTTATATCGTAGTGGATGGCGAGGCATTTTGGGGTAGCGACCGGCTGGCACAGATTGATGCCTGGCTTGACACAGGCGGGTGGTAGGGCGCGCCATCAGCATGAATGCATATCTTAACCAGCGACCACTGCAATCCCTCCCCGCCGCCCTTTTCCAAAGGGAGGAGTTCGTGCACTGTCATGCGCTGATTAGTACTCACGTTGCGAATAAAATTACGGCGCAGATTGCAAATGCGACCAAACAGCATTTGAATGTGTCGTTAATACCTGAACACATCCGGCTTGCCCAGCGCCGGAATCAGCTCCACGATCCCGCCGGCAAAAATTTCTACGGCTAACGCGGCGAGCAGCAGGCCCATGATGCGGGTAGCGACGTTGACGGTGGTTTTGCTCATGCGGCTGCCGACTTTGGTGGCGATGCGCAGCGCCAGCCAGGTTGCGATCGCAATCGCCAACACCACCAGACAGACGGCGCCAATATGCAAAATGGTTTTTTTCTCGCTGGCGTAAATGATGATGGTGGACATCGCGCCGGGGCCCGCCAGTAACGGGATCGCCAGCGGCACCACGGCGATGCTGGCTTTGTCTTCGGCTTCCTTGGCTTCTTCCGGGGTTTGTTTGTCGCGCGTAGGCATGGCTTGCATCATCGACAGCGCAGCGGTCATCACCAGAATCGCGCCACCTACTTTAAAACTGGCGATACTGATACCGAACATTTCCAGCACACGTTCACCTAGTACCGCCGAAATCAGCAGCACGATGAAGACACTAATACTGGCGATACGGGCGATTTTTTTTCGCTCTTCCTGAGAGGTCTGCGCAGTCATGGCCACGAACACCGGCATGATGCCAAGCGGATTGACGATGACAATCATGGCGACAAAAATCTTGACGTAAGCAGCAGCGGAAAGTAATCCATCCATAATAGTTTGAGTCGTTCAGGTTTTGTGGCGGTGGATCGTAAAGTAAAAAAAAGCAATCTAGCGCGCTGGCGCCGTTGAGGACAATCCACCGCGCATACGCTGTTGATCGAGCAAAAATTCCAACAATCCCTTGCAACCGTCTTCGATTAAATCAAGCGCAATTTTAAAATCATCCGCATTACCGTGATATGGATCGGGCACTTCAACTGCACCGTCATCATCATCCCCTGCGCTGCCGTAATCCAGCAAGAATTCAATTTTATGTTGAAGCCGGGTTGGGCACATGGCTTTGAGCGATTTCATGTTCATCATATCGGCGACCAGAATGTAATCGAAGCGCTCAAAATCGCTGGCGCTTACCTGGCGCCCGCGCAGTGGGGTGAGATCGTAACCACGCCGCGCAGCATGCTCGACTGAGCGTGCATCGGGCGGTGCGCCGATGTGATAGCCATGCGTACCAGCGGAATCGATATTGACCTTACCCGCTAGCGGGCTTGCAGCTACCAGCTTGCGGAACACGCCTTCCGCAGCGGGTGAGCGGCAAATATTACCCATGCAAACAAACAGGACGCTGACCTTGCCTGCAACCGTGTCACCGCCGCCACTGCCAACAACACCGCCGCTCATGCAATTTCTCCAGACGGTCCATCCGACCCACCCATTACCAGCATTTTGGCGCGCAATAAACGTAGCTCATCACGAAGTTTGGCGGCTTTCTCAAATTCCAGATTGCGCGCCGCATCCATCATTTCGCGTTCGACTTTTTTGACAGCCGTTTCCATCTGCTTCTCGTTCATCACCTCATATTTTTTGCGGTCCTGCGCGGCCTTTTTGTCTGTGGTTTGAGTGGCGCGCTTTTCATCAATATCGTAGGCGCCATCAATAATATCCTTGATTTTTTTGGATACCGATTTCGGCGTGATGCCGTGCTTTTCATTAAACGCCATCTGCAAAGCACGGCGGCGATTGGTTTCTGAAATGGCAAACTTCATGGAATCGGTTTCTTTATCACCATATAAAATCGCGGTGCCGTTGATGTTGCGCGCCGCGCGGCCGATGGTCTGAATCAGCGAGCGCGAGCCGCGCAGGAATCCTTCCTTGTCCGCATCCAGAATCGCCACCAACGATACCTCGGGAATATCCAGACCTTCCCGCAGCAGGTTAATCCCCACCAATACATCAAACAAACCCATCCGCAAATCACGAATAATTTCAACCCGCTCGACCGTATCAATATCCGAATGCAAATAGCGCACCTTGATACCGTGCTCGGATAAATAATCGGTCAAATCCTCGGACATGCGTTTGGTGAGTGTGGTCACCAGCACTCGCTCACCCACCGCCACTCGCTTGTTGATTTCTGACAGCACATCATCAACCTGGGTTGAGGCGGGCCTGACAAAAATCTGTGGGTCAACCAGTCCGGTTGGCCGCACCAGTTGCTCAACAATTTGCGCGGCATGGGTCGCTTCATAATCGGCCGGCGTGGCTGATACAAACACGCTCTGGCGCATCAAGGTTTCAAATTCATCGAAGCGCAATGGTCGATTGTCCATCGCCGACGGCAGGCGAAATCCATAGCCGACCAGATTTTCTTTACGCGCGCGATCGCCTTTGTACATGCCGCCGACTTGCGGAATCGTGACGTGGCTTTCATCAATAATCATCAGCGCATCTTTGGGCAAATAATCGATCAGCGTCGGCGG
Source organism: Burkholderiales bacterium (assembly GCA_043780475.1). Lineage (GTDB taxonomy): Bacteria > Pseudomonadota > Gammaproteobacteria > Burkholderiales > Usitatibacteraceae > UKL13-2. The sequence continues at coordinate 2,701 of JAYWCO010000226.1, forward strand.
TGGCGCGCCAGGGGGTCGTCCGCTTAAATGCCGCGAATAGTTTTCGATACCTTTGCAAAACCCGATCTCGTTGAGCATTTCCAAATCAAAGGTGGTGCGCTGCTGAATCCGCTGCGCTTCCAGCAGCTTGCCTTCTTTGGTGTAGTAATCAATGCGTTCACGCAGCTCGGCCTTGATGCCTTCAATCGCGCCCAGCGTGGTGGCACGGGTGCTCACATACTGGCTCTTTGCATAGACCGTGTAGCGTGGAGTTTTTTGTACCGTGTGGCCGGTAAGTGGATCAAACAGCGTGAGCGATTCGACCTCATCATCGAACATCGAAATACGTAAAGCAACATCGGCGTTTTCAGCGGGGAACACATCGAGATTATCGCCACGCACCCGAAACGTGCCACGCCTGAAATCCAGCTCGGAGCGTGAATACTGCATGGCGATCAATTGCCGAATCATGTCCTGCTGCACTACTTTATCGCCGGGCCGCATGATCATGCGCATCGCATAATAATCAGTCGGGTCACCCACGCCATAAATGCAGGACACCGTGGCCACAATGATCGAGTCTTTACGCTCCAGCAATGATTTCGTCGCCGACAACCGCATCTGCTCGATATGCTCATTGATCGAGGAATCTTTCTCGATAAACAAATCACGCGACGGCACATACGCTTCCGGCTGGTAGTAATCGTAGTAGGAAACGAAATACTCCACCGCGTTTTCGGGGAAAAATTCTTTCATCTCCGAATACAGCTGCGCCGCCAGGGTTTTATTCGGCGCCATCACCAGCGCAGGCCGGCCAATCCGCGCGATCACATTCGCCATCGTATAAGTTTTGCCGGAACCGGTTACGCCCAACAGGGTTTGATAGGCAAGACCATCGTTGATACCTTCAACCAATTTATCAATAGCAGCGGGCTGATCGCCTGCGGGCGGGAACGGTTGATGGAGTTGAAACGGGGAATTAGGGAATGAAATAGTAGACATTAGCGAATTTTAACAGTTGCTCATGCACGATTACATGTCAGCAATGGGATTGCGGAAAAGAAGTTCACGCGCAACATAAAAATTTAAAACCCTAATAAGGGCGGTGCTTTCAAGCAAAAATGCTTCGTAATCCTCGCCAGTGCTAGGGTTTAAATTATGCGAAGTTGATGCAATTGATCCAGCCAAATACCTCGGCTGCGACTGGCGCACTACATAACTGAAATATATTATTCGCATAATAAAAAAATTATTTAAATGCATCAACACAGCAGGCATGGCGCATCAAAAAAGCTTTTCAGCACCTTTATCAAGATCACCGCGAGCCGCGCATCGATCTCTCATTTTGACAATCCTTGTTTTACTGCTCAATGCTTGCAGTAATTATCGCCGCGAACCGACCAGCGCGGAGAGGTTGAAAAATGTGCAGGCTCGTCAAGCGACGCAGTCAGATTTTTACATCCCGCGAAAATCAGTGGACTACATGGCTGATCTCAAAGATTTGAAAGATGCACCAAAGCTGCGTGATGAAACATCCGGCTCAGCCAAAGCTGGCGTAGCAGGCCAGCCACGCGCTGGATCGGCAACACTAGTGGTGGTGGTGGTGGTGGTGGCAGTGGTTGCGC
>JAYWCO010000227.1:0-10956 GCA_043780475.1 Burkholderiales bacterium
TGGCGAATGGCCAGATCAAACGGCAAACGCACGAATTCCAGCTTGCCGCCGCTGAACACGCTGTTACTGAAATTCAAGCGCTGCAACCGATCCACACCACCATTTAACTCACGAATATACAGCGCGTCCTGCGCCACCTTCAGCTCGCTGATGACGGTATCACCATGCGCCACAATGGTGGTGGCCATGGCCAAATCCGGCCGCGCCAAATTGGTCCGCACGACCTTGTAACGCGGTGCATTTTTATGCATTAAAAGATACAAACCATTGGTATAAGTTGCATACGCGGTTACTTCATCCTTGGGCTCCACCGCGCGCCGCCAACCGCCAGCGGGCAACCCCGGCGCTGAAGTGTCAGCCACATACAGGCTGATTTCACGCGCATCACCATGCTCGATCTTGCCGATCAAATATTTGCCGTCGGCTGTCGGCGCGACCGATGGAATATCCACATCAGCCAAGACCACACCTGGCATGCCGTTGGCCAATACCAGCTCATCTTTATCCAAGCTACGGCCCAGCACATGATGAAAAACCTGGCTACGCAGGTATCTGTTTTTGGCCTCGCCCGCTTTGGTGATGGGCAAACGGTTATAAAAAAAGCTGCGGCTGTCAGGCGACCAGTAAGTGCCATCAACAAAGCCGATACGGTCAATCACCATGCCCAAATCCCGTGCGGTGGCGACTTCGACCACACGAATAATGGTTTCTTCAGAGCCGCCCGCCGCCAAACCTAAAATCGCATGACGACCATCTGGAGCAGCGATATAGGAATCCAGCGCGTAGCGTTCGCCCGCTTTGGAAATGGCTTGCGGATCAAACAATAGTTGCTCAGCACCTTTAAAACCGTTGCGGGTGTAGAGCTTGCGGGAGGTTTCTCCTGGAGCCAGCTTGTAATAGAAAACGCGCGGGGTGGCGCTCGCCCCGGTTATTTGGACGCCGCTGATTTGCACCCCCGCTTCAGACAGTGAATTAATGCGGCTCTGCATGGCCGCCCGGCCCGGGATGGCATCCAGGGTTTTGCTGGCGTAGTCACCCTGCGCACGCAGATACGCCATCATTTCCGGATTTTTTGCATCTTCCATATAGCGATAAGGATCGGCTACCGTTTGACCAAAGAACGTTTCAGTAACGGTGCGAATGGGTGCTGTCGGCGGGCCTTCGCGACGCCCTGACTGCGATTCGGGCACGGCAGCAGACTGCGCAGTGGGCGCCGCAGCTTTGACGTCTCCCGCAGGGGGTGCAACACAGGATGCCAGCGCCCATAAAGCGGTAGTTACCGCTGCGGCGGCCAGCGGTTTTTTTAATGCCGCAGGATCAATCGACAGCATAATAGATGATAATTTCATGGTTGCTCCGGGGATCATAAAACGAGACAATCTGCGAAGCTAACATGTCCTAGACAACTTATGCAGAGCGCTTTGTTCAAGGCAAAATTTGTCACCGTCTGGCGACAAAATCCGCGTCATACGGACCCGTATTTCACCAGTAATTTTCGACAATGATGTGGCCCGGTTCAAGACGCCGGTTCATGCGAAATCCGCGTGCTTTTAACAGCGCACGCATCGCTTCCACCATCTCGGGATTGCCACACAGCATGAAGCGTGAATGGGCATCACTCAGCGCCAGATTAGCGCTACTTTCGAGCTCACCTGAATCGGTTAAGGTGGTAACACGACCATGTAAAGCGCCGTCAATGGTTTCGCGCGTCAGGGTGCGGACAAATATCAGCTTGGCTTGGGGCGCTCCAGCTCCCACGTCCGCTTCTGCCTGAGGGGTGAAGTGCTGCAGGGCGAGCTGATCCAGTTCATCGGTGTAGGCTAGATCACGATGCTCACGAACGGACTGCACGACAATAATATTTTCAAACTGCCGCCATACCGCGCTATCACGTACCATGGAAATATAAGGCGCCATACCGGTGCCCGTCGCGATTAACCATAAATCGCGACCATCTTTAAAGCGATCGGTGGTTAAGAAGCCCTGGGATATTTTTTCCACATGCATCGTATCGCCCAGTTTCAGTTTGGCGATACGGCTGGAAAACTCTCCGGTTGGAACAACGACCAAAAAGAATTCCAGGAACACTTCATTGGGAGCGGACACAATTGAGTAAGCGCGCCAGATAATTTCACCCTCCTCTTTGGTGAGGCCAATGCGGGCAAATTGGCCCGGGGTAAACGTGTAGGCCGGATCGCGACGGATACGCAGTGACATCAAACCGGAATTCCAGTGATGGATCCAGACGACGGGCTCATCGGTGTATTTAGCGGCAGCGGCAGGCGTGGGGCTGGAGGCGGTGGCAGCGGAGGTTGCGTTGGTGGTAGACATGGCAGTGGGGGCAGTATCGGTATAACTGGGTTTTATAATTCAATAATAAATAGAGAAAAGCAGCTAATAGCAATCGGGAAAATATGGGCAAAAACTACAAACACTGGCAAAAAATCAGGCCGTGTTGAACTGTAATGCAGCCAATCTGGAATAAAGGCCACCTTCTGCAACCAGCGCATCGTGACTACCTTCAGCCACCAGGCGGCCTTCTTCCAACACCACAATTCGGTGGGCTGATTTAACGGTGGCGAGTCGGTGCGCAATGATCAGCGTAGTGCGACCCTGCATCAATTTTTCCATCGCCAATTGCACCATCCGTTCGGATTCTGCATCAAGCGCTGAGGTGGCTTCATCCAGCAGCAATACTGAACGATCCGCCAGGAATGCACGTGCAATCGAGACGCGCTGACGCTGACCGCCGGAAAGCTTGACGCCGCGCTCGCCCAACTCAGTCTCAAAACCTTGCGGCATGGCTTCAATAAACTCCCGCGCAAACGCGGCTTCACAGGCAGTACGAACTTCTGTGTCGGTCGCATCGGGCCGCCCATAGCGCACGTTTTCCCAGACATTCGCCGCAAAAATAACCGCGTCTTGAGAAACCAGTGCGATGCGCGTTCGCACCGAGCGTGGATCGGCGGCTTTCACATCAATGCCATCGACTTTGACCACACCGGATGAGGGATCGTAGAAGCGCAGCAATAATTGAAACACGGTGGTTTTTCCCGCACCGCTGGGACCGACCAACGCCACTACTTCGCTAGGCTCAACGCGTAATGAAAAATCCTTTAACGCAGCCGTTTCAGGCCGCGATGGATAGTGAAAAGTAACGTGCTCTAGCGCCACCCGACCAGCGGGTAAATGATCATGGCCGGCTCGGGCATGGCTGACTGGGAGTTCAATCGGATGCGCCGGTGCCGCGATCTCGGATCGGGTGTTCAATAATTCCATCAGGCGTTCCGACGCACCGGATGCACGCATTAACTCGCCGTAAACCTCCGATACCGCGCCGACTGCATTCGCCACCAACACGGCATAAAACACAAATGCCGATAGTTCTCCGGCGGTAATTCGGCCGGCAATAACATCACGACCACCGACCCATAAAATAACCGCGATGGCACCGAACGCCAGCACGATTACAGCCGCGATCAACGCTGCCGTATAGACCGCTTTTGTTTCGCCCTCTTTGAAAATGGCCTCGACCCGCTCGCCAAAGCGCCTGCTATCAACCGCCTCATGTGCGTAAGCTTGTACGGTGCGAATCTCATGCAGCGATTCATCAATATAAGCACTCGCTTCGGCAGTATGGTCGGTGATTTTTTTCGATAACTTTCGTACGCGCCGCCCCAGCACTAAAATCGGCACCATCACCAGCGGAATAACAGCCAGCACAAACAAGGTTAGCTTGACGCTGGTAATAAACAGCATCACCATGCCACCCAAAAATAACACAGTGTTGCGCAACGCCCAGGAGAACATGCTGCCGATCACTGATTCAACCAGGGTTGTGTCGTTGGTCAACCGCGAAATCACTTCGCCCGTGCGTGTGCGCTCAAAAAAGCTGGGCGACAGCGTCAGCAAATGCGCGTAAACCGCGTGGCGAATATCTGCCACGACGCGTTGACCGACCCAAGTTATATTGTAATAACGGAAAAATGTGGAGACACCCAGTACCGCCAACATCCCGATCAGTATCATTAAGGTGCTGTCCAGCGTGGCGACGTTGGCCGAGGCGAATCCTTCATCAATGACGTGCTTCAAACCCCAGCCAATGGCCAGCACCGTGGCAGCAGATATGCAAAGCGCCACCATCGCCAATAAAAAACGGACTTTATAGGGCGCGACAAAACGCAATAAAACGGTCAGCTTTTTAAGGTCACGTGCACTGCGCTTGGGGTCACCGTCATGGGTCGGCGCGCTGGGGGTAGAAGTGGGGGTGGAAGTGACAGCAGGAGCCACGCTGGTGGACGCACTGGCATAGGTACTAGCGGACGCACTGACAGAATCAGGCAACGCTGTTTGGGTGGGTTTGGATATGGTATTCACCCCATATTGTACCGTCCCCATGAATCAGTCTGACGGACAAGCAGATCGAGGCCCACAAAAATCAGCCCAAGCTGAGAATTTGCCAGCCTGCACCAGACACCATGCCTGCGGCTGGCTAGTTGCCGCGTTTTAATGATGGTCGAGCGACGTTTCCGGAAACCGCAAAAATAGCGCGATCCTGCGCCACGTTTGAACGAATTTCTGCACCCACGGCACCGGATAGTGCCCCTGTTGAATTCACCACATTGATATTGCCATTGGCAAGCAGCACGCCGCCTGTAAGCTTCATTTTTTCATAGCGGATGATGCCATCCGAAACTCTTAACTGACCGGTTAAATCAGTAAATTTTGACTGTCCGCCCAGACCACCTTCTGGCGAGCGCATCACCTGCACCAGGTCGGCATTGCCGATCGAGCCATCCTTTACGATGAAATTACCTTGAATCTTCGGCTGATCCAGTATTGCACTTACCGAGCTCGCCGCAGCAGCCAAGGTAAATTCGCCCTCCAGCTTGCCGTTCAAGCTGACACTGCGAGTAAATAATTCGGCTAGTTGATCCAGCTTAAGCTTTTGTACCGAAAAATTACCGGACGCGTTAATGCCCTGCTTCCAGTCAATTTTTAACGAGCCCGTGCTGCTACCTTCCAGCAGTTTGGCGTTGACTTCGGCAAACACGATTTGCTGCTTGTCTAGCACCCCCTTGGCCGTAATCGTATTGATGGGAATGGGCGTACCTACAGGCATAATAATTTCACGTGCATTGAATTCAATCGTGTAGTCACTCACTGGCGCAACAACCGCTGTAGTTGATGTCAACTCAACACTTGCATCTGTCATCACAGGCTTATTTTTCGCAATCTCGACCGACCATTTGTTGTTGCGAGTTCGTAACGAAGCAGACGTAATCGCGCCAGCTTGATCAAATTTCAGGCCCGCATCAAATGGCTCAAGATTGATATCCTTGATTTCTAATTTTATGTTTTTGAGAACAATCCGGCTAATCTCGATTGATGTGGAACGACCCTCAGGGTCACCCCAGCGCGATGCGCGGCCCAGCGCCTCAGCCGTAATAGTCACATCATCAAGCTCAAACGAATCGATGACAAAACGATCACCAAATAGCGCCGTCATGTCCATATAGATTTTACCGCTGGCAGCCCTGGCATCCCGCAGCTTGCCAAACGTAACCTGATCAAGCCTGACATGCGGACGCGGGAACAAACCAATCCGTAAACCGCTCGAAGAAACATCATCATGCGCCCATTCGGCAAGCGATTTTTCCAGGCGAATATTAACCGAGCCCAACGGCACCACCAGAATGAGTGCCACCGATATCACGAGCAAACTGATGATCCCCAGCAGCGTCCAGCGCAGCAGGTGAGGCTCACGCTTGACCCGGCGCTTGCGTTTACCGGAGGCCATATCGATTTGTTCTGTCTGGGCACGCTCCGCCTGTTCCTGCAGCTCGCGCAAACGGGCTACTTGTGCGGCACGGGAAGCAGCCTCAGCCTCTTCTTCCAGCCGTGATTTTTCCTCTGCCTTTTCACGAAGTGAACGCTCGAGCTGCAAACGCTCTTCAGCTTCCCGCTCAAACCTTTCCAGTTCTGCCGCATGTTCGGACACGGCTTGCGAAGCAACTTCACGCGCTTTGGCTTCGGCTTGCGCCTTGCGCTCCGCCGCCTCGCGAGCACGACGCTCGCTTTTAAGTTCATTCTGGCTGACATGCTCGGATTGTTTGCGCTTGGCCGCTTCGGTACGAGCGCGCTCCTGCGCTTCAGCATTGGCATCTTTTTCAGCAGCAAGCTTGGCGATCATGTCGGCTTCAACCATGGCGCGCTCAGCGGCTTCCTCGCGGGCACGCGCCTCAAGCCTTAAGCGTTGAGCAGATGCGCTACGATCAGCTTCTTCTCGCGCCTTGCGCTCATTTTCCAATTCTGCCTGGCTGGCCAATCCAGCCTTCTCGCGCAGCTCTTGCTCAATTAAGGTTCGAGCCTCAGCTCGAATTTTGGCTTCCTTTTCAGCCGCTAATTCAGCCTGACTCGCCAGTAAAGATTTTTCTCTGAGTTCCTGCTCAATTAAAGCTCGCGCTTCGGCTTGAACTTTGCCCGCTTTTTCAACCGCCAACTTAGCGGCCATTTCAGCCTCAACACGCGCCCGCGCTTCAGCCTCGGTGCGCGCAAGTTCTTCCAGGCGCTGACGCTGTACTTCTGCTTCGGCCTGTGCTTTTTGACGGGCCTCTTCCTCGATTTTCAGTCGTGCCGAAAATTCTGCGGCGGCCTTGGCAGCGGCTTCAGCCTGCACTTCGGCCATTTTTCTCGCCTTTGCTTCTACCTGCTTTTTCTCTTCGTTCAGCGCCGTAAAACGCTCTTCCATTTCGGCGCGAATTTTAATTTCTTGTGCGGCCAGCATGCTCTTCGCATCTATTTCTGCCTGCTGGGTGGCTGCAGCGCTGGCGCGCTCAAGCAAACCACGTTCCTCATTTAGCCGCTCTTCCAGCATGCGCCGCGCGTCTTCCTGCGCACCTTGCCGCACAGCCGCCTCCACCTCAACTCGCGCGCCCTCTTCGATGTCACTTTTTAACATCGTTTCCATTTCGGCGCGTACCTGCGCCTCGATTTCAGCTTTCAATTGCTGGCGTAAATCTCGTTGCGCAGATTCGAATTCGATGGCCTGTCGCTTCGCGGCGGCATCCGCCTGCAAACGCGCTTCAGCCAACGCCTTTACTTCAGACTCGGCAGCTGCGCGTGCACGCGAAAGCGCCTGAGCCTCAGCCTCAGCTTTGGCGCGTGCGGCGGCCAAGGCTTTTTGCTGTTCAGCTTGCGCAGCTAGCTGATCGCGCGTCATTTGCGCGCGCGTCTCAGCGGCAATCTGGCGCTGCATTTTTTCTTCGGCCAGCCTTAACTCGAGTTCAGCGCGTGCATGCTCAGCCGCCTGCTGCGCACGCTTGGCTTCTTCGAGTGCGCGCAATTCTGCCTCCTTGCGCGCACGCGCTTCTACTTCAAGTCGCGCCCTGACTTGCGCCTCACGCTCAGCACGGGCGCGTGCTTCGGCCTGGGCTTTAATACGGGCGGCGATCAAAGCAGCTTCGTCAACTGCCGGTATGACAGGTGGCGCTGCTAATGGCGTTGGAGGCGCAGTTGGGGATGGGGCAGGCGCTGGCACCCGCACTTCTGGTGCTATTGACTTCGGTGTTTCAACCCGGGCAACCTGATCATTGGCAAGTGGGCTGCGGTAGGGAGAAGGTCCAAATCCGGCCATCGGCGGGACGGCTTGCGTAGCTGATTTTCCAGCGGCGATTGCCGTTGCCATCTTGGTGGGTGCGGTGAAATCAAAATCATCGTCACCGCCAAAATCAGACAATGGCTCGTCTTGCTTCACCTCAAAAATCTTGACGAAACCTTCTTTTTTTAAATCATTAAGCGCTTTTTGCAACGCCGGCATAGCCATGCCGGTTTTATCTGCTAGCTGCTCAACTGTCGATTTTCCATCAATAAGTTTTAGTGCCTTCGTCAGATCACGCGACAGTGACTGCGTTTTCTGGTTGAGCTGAGTAAGCCCTTTAGCGGTTTTCGTAAAAACGATTTTCAAATCCATTACACAACTCTCGGCAAAGTAATCAATGGGGCGCCTGAATTTTTATGACGAGACAAAAAATAAAAAAAATATAAGATGTTTTGAAAAGATAATTTTATTTGCCCGCTTTACCTATCGATTATGGGCAGCGTGTGAGGGATATATCGGGCACACTTGGCCCTCTAACTACACGGTCACCACCCATCCTTATATTTCGATTTTTATATCTGTAAGCCTTATATTCTCATATAACGCGTTTTTTAGGCGAAACTGCTTATACAAAATGGCCGCTCGCTAACTTATTGATGACCTCATGGCGCTCGAGGCTTTTCCTCTACCGGCAAGCCTTCGGTCAACGCATTATCATCCACAACGTTCTCTGCTTATGCCGTCAGCCTTCGCGTTACAAGGGAACACCTTTATGAATACTGTATTTCAAACCGTATCTTCAATCCTGACGAGCCGCAAACAAATCGGCCGCATTCGCCATTTGTGCGTAGCAGCATGTATAACGCTGACCACTATCACCGCCATTGCTGTACCGTCTGATCCCCCTTCGCGCGTGGGCAGAGTCGGTTATGTTGAAGGAGACGTTTCCTTTTATGCAGACCGCAGTGAAGGCTGGCGTAAGGCGCGCATTAATTTTCCCGTTACCAGCGAAAACTCCATTTGGACTGAAAATCAGTCACGTGCCGAAATACGCATAGGTGCGTCCGCGTTGCGCGTCGATGATAATTCTGTTCTTGATTTTATAAAAATCAATGATGATCGCACGTATGCATTTTTGCAGCGCGGCACTGTCAATATTCGCACCCGTAGTGACAATAATGAAAATGGCCGCGATAGTGTCAGGCTCGATACAAATGAAGGCCAGTTCACTCTTGAAGGTAACGGCAGCTATCGCATCGATACATCGCAAGATGGTCTGGAAAGTCGTATCGCCGTGTTTGTGGGTCGCGCCCGCTACGCGAGCAAAGCAGATGACCCGGGCAACGACAATCGCTTTAATATCGACGCAGGCAAAACCCTGATTGTGCGCAATAGCGGTGCGGGCACGAACAGTGATTTCCACTTTGAAAATGCCAACGATTCTGCGTTTGATCGCTGGGCAGCGTCGCGTGATCAGAGCTGGGATGAAAGCCATATCCGCTACTCGCGTGAACAAACGATATCGCCTTATATGACCGGCTACGAAGACCTGGACACCTATGGTGACTGGATCGAGGATCGAGAATATGGGCACATCTGGTCACCGCGGGTAGTGGTGTCGGGATGGGCACCGTATCGCTATGGCTCATGGTCTTATGTGCGGCCATGGGGCTGGACCTGGGTGGATGATGCCGCATGGGGCTTTGCGCCATTCCACTACGGGCGCTGGGTATATGCGGGTTCACGTTGGGCATGGTGGCCTGGTGACTATGTACGTCGCCCGGTTTATGCGCCTGCATTGGTCGGCTGGTACGGCAGGCCCGATGTCAATATTTCGATTTCAGTTGGCTCAGGGCCATCCATTGGCTGGTTCCCACTGGCACCACGCGAATATTATGTGCCCAGCTACACCAACAACATCACCTATATTCGCAACATTAATCACATTACCAACAACATTACCGTGATTAATCCGCCGACGACCTATGCCAACCAGATGCCCGGTGCTACCTTCGTGAGCGGCAATGCATTTGTAAATTCGCGTCCGGTGCAAAACAACACCGTCAAATTAACCACCCGGGAATTATCCGAGCATCCGATTGCATCGGCACCCAGTGCTGCACCCTTCCCCAAGGAAATGGGTTCGCGTGCATTTAACGGCAACCCTGCAAACACTAAGCTGAATGCCGCAAATCCGGCCATGGCACCGGCGCCCGCAACTACACCCGCACCCGCATTTGCAACCACACCATCGCCGAAAAGCAATTATGCACCCGGCATTGTTCCAAACTTTGGCAAACCCGTTCCTCAGACCATTAAGGGCGGGCCGCTACCGGCTGCGGCATCAACGCCGATGCCATCAAAAAATGAGATGACATCACGCGCGTCACCACAACCGTCTTTCACCAAATCCAAATCTGCGCAACCCGCAGAGGCAAGTGCACGCCTGCCCAATACAGCCAATTCAGCCAACGCAGCAAGCCCATCTCGTGGAAATAATCCGCCGGCCCGTACAAAGATAAATATAGAAACCGGCGATCAAATGCCTGCGCGTCAATCCAAGCAGCATCAGCAGGAGGCCCGCGCTACCCAGGAGGGCCGCGTGCCGGTACTCCAACACCCCGTCGAAAAAGCGCCTAAGCCAGCACCACCGCAACTTGAAAAGCGCGAGCAGCCCGCAGAGGGCCGTGTCCATCAGGAGGCGCGCTGAGGTTTAGCGTTCAGGTTCAGACCTAAGCATAAAGAATAGAAATTCTCAGGGAACTCCAGACAACTCCAATAAACGCCTAAGGCGCAGGGTTGGTATAGTGCAGATGAATGGCATCAATGGCAGCCAAGGTTTCGGCACTCAGATTGACCTCGAATGCGTTGATGTTTTCTTGAAGCTGATCCAGGGTGGTGGCGCCGATAATGGTGCTCGACATAAAAAATCGGCTCTTGCAAAAAGCGAGCGCCAGCGCGGTCAGGCTAATGCCAAGCTGCGCGGCTAAGGCAGCGTACTCGCGCACTGCAGGCACTACATTGGGTTTGCCATAGCGCGGGCCGAATTGCGGAAATAATTTAAAGCGGGCGTTTTCAGGCGCTTCATGCAGATACTTCCCGGTGAGGTGACCAAACGCAAGCGGGCTATAGGCCAGCAGTCCTATGTTTTCGCGAAAACCAATCTCAGATAAGCCCTGCTCGTACACACGATTAAGCAGGCTGTAAGCATTCTGAATAGAAACGACACGCGGCATTTCTAATGCATCAGCATATTGCAAACATTTCATCACGCCCCATGGCGTTTCATTCGATAGACCAATGTAGCGAATATGTCCTGTGGTAACTTCATCCGCCAGCGCCGCCAGGGTTTCCTC
>JAYWCO010000228.1:0-12035 GCA_043780475.1 Burkholderiales bacterium
AACACCTCATAGGCCAATAGAGGCCCGGCGATATTGCCAACGGTCTGCATATAGCCTGGCCAGTTGGTGCCGAACTGAAAGCTCATGGTGATGCCGCTCACCACCCCGAGCGCGAAGGTGAGGGCGAAAACTTTTACCCAGAATTTATAGGCGTCCATCCATTTGGCGTCGCCGGTTTTATTAAATCTAAGTTTAAAAAATAACAACACCCAACCCATCGCAATAGAAATGGTGGGGAACAGAATATGAAAAGTGATGTTGGCGCCAAACTGTGCGCGGGCAAGGATGATGGGATCCATGGCATGCTTTCGGTAAAAATGTATTCAGTAGATTTAAAAAGTGATGCAGTAATTGATCATTAGGCTCGCGCTGGTCTAGCCACTATCGGGTGACGTCGCGCGCTTTTTTACCGCCAGCGACGATCTTTAATTTGTCTTTCATTTCCAGTAGTTTGGTGACGGTCGCACCCATGCCCATCAGTTGTTTTAAGGTGGCTGGCTCAAGGCGCTGCATATCATTAAACCACAGCGTCGCCATCTCGATCAGGTCATGCATTTGCTTCATGCGCGCCTGGGCGTGGCGGTCTTCATCGGTGCCGGGCGTGACCAGCATGGCGCCACGCAGCATCGACAGGGTGGGATCAATTTCACGTTTGCGGCGCTCTTCCGCTAGGGTGCGGAAAATGGCCCAAACATCATCCGGTGCGGAAAAATATTCGCGTCGATCGTTGGGTAAATGCTGTAATTTTGTCAGCCGCCAGGATTCCAGCTCTTTCAAACCCATGCTCACGTTTGAGCGGGAAAACGCCAGCGCTTCGGCGATCTCATCGGCGTTCAGCGGTCGCTGCGATACAAACAACAGCGCGTAAATTTGCCCTACGGTGCGGTTAATGCCCCAGCGGCTGCCCATCTCACCAAAGTGGAGGACAAAGTCTTGAGCGAGCGGGGAGAGGTTCATAAATATTTTGAAATGGTTTGAGTAATTTGAATAGATTGGAGCGCCAAGTCGCGCTTTAGTTGCAGTAGCGTCGATAATTATTGAATCTTCAGTAATAACTGAAAATTTAGCATAAACAACGGATTGGCGCAAGATCAGTCAAGCGCTGACCGGTTTAAATCCCCGCGCTTGACATCCATTAGGCGTTCAGTCATTTCTCGCGGGGCTTCGTTTGCAAATATAATGCAGGTCTGCTGAAATAAATGATGATGGGTTGACGAATATCCATCTGGTGTTTAGCTTTGCAACCCTGTGTTGCGTTCGTCTATTTATCTTTACCTCTTGATCTAACACTGGAATGTCCTATCTCATGACTACGAAAAATGCTGAGCACCTCATTCGCAAACTGCGCCCCAGCACGCGTCGCATAGCAAATTTATCGCCGCTGCTGGTCGTCATACTTTTTAGTTTATTGCAGGGCTTGACAACCGCCTCGGCGCAATACAATCAGACCCCGAATAAATTACCCGAATCATCATCACCCGCACCTGTGCCCGCTTCTGCTACCACTGGTACTACCGCAGCGGGAGCGCCCACAGAAACCCTGCGAGCTGAAGTCGCCAAACCGTTGCAGGCGATTCAGGCGTTGATGACTGAAAAAAAATATAACGAGGCGCTCGCCAAAGTGCGTGAGGCCGAGCTGGTACCTAACAAGACGCCCTATGAAATGTTCATCATTGATCAAATGCGCGGCGCTGCTGCGGCAGGCGCAGGCGAAACCGCGCTGGCGGTGCAATCGTTTGAATCCGTGTTGGCGACCGGGCGTTTGAAATCAGCCGCCAGCTTGCCGATTATTGAAGCTGTGGCCGGGACTTATTTTCGCAGCAAGAATTACCCGTCGGCAGTGATCTGGGCGCGGCGTTTTATAGTCGAGGGCGGGGTGAATGCGCAAATGCGTTTGTTGCTACAGCAATCGTTATATTTAACCGGGGAATATGCCGAAGCAGCGAAAGAAATTACCGCCGATATTAAAACCACCGAGGCCGCCGGCAAAACCCCAACTGAGGATATTTTGAAGCTGCTCGCCAGTTGCGCGCTTAAACAAAAAGACAATGTTGCTTACGTCGTGGCGCTGGAAAAATTGGTGATCTATTATCCGAAAAAAGAGTATTGGGCCGATTATATTTATCGCGTTGAATCGAAGCCCACGTTCGCGGATCGGTTGTCACTGAATGTTTATCGACTCAAGCTTCAGCTCGATCTGCTTGACGATGCAGCTGACTATATGCGCATGGCGCTATTGGCGACACAAGCCGGTTTCCCGATTGAAACCAAACAAGTGCTGGAGCAAGGTTTCACCCGTGGTGTACTCGGCACAGGCAACGACGCCGCCGCGCAAAAGAAATTAAAAGACGCGGCGAGCAAAGAAGTGGGCGATGATGCCAAAAACAGCGCCAAGCTGGAAGCCGAAGCGCTCGCCGCTAAAGACGGTACCGCGCTGGTCGGCGTAGGCTTCAATTATGTTTTAAGCGGTCAGGCAGAGGCTCGCGATCAGGGCATTATGCTGATGGAGCAAGGCATTAAAAAAGGCGGCCTGAAGCGTCCTGAAGAAGCCACCCTGCGCCTGGGCATGGCCTACGCGTTGGCCGGACAAAAACAAAAAGCGGTCGATACCCTTAACGGTGTGCAAGGCCCCGATGGCACGGCCGATGTGGCAATGCTCTGGCGTATTTACGCGGGGCAGGTTAAGAAGTAATTTAGCGTATCCAACAAAATAAAAACGAAACCCCAGAATCGGCAGGCTTCTTGAAGAATTTATGCTTCGAAAGGCCCGCCTGTGCTAGGGTTTTATTATGGCGTTAGCCGAAAGCTATTTGGCCGCCAGCATCGCAAACACCGCGCGCAATGATTGCGCTTCGCCGCCGTCGGGCCTTCCGGGTCGGGCTTTGGCGCTCCATGAAAACACATCAATGTGTATCCACGCCTGGCCTTTCGGCACGAAGTGTTCGAGGAATAGCGCGGCGGTAATCGCGCCGGCTTGGGGGCCGCCGCTGTTGTTGAGATCGGCGATATGACTGTCGATCAAAGCATTGTAGTTTTGCCAAAGCGGCATGCGCCAGATCGGGTCTTGCTGGGCGCTGCTGGCCGCCGCGAGTTTGCTAAACCACGCGTCGTTATTGCAAAAAACGGCGGGCAGCTCCGGGCCGAGTGCGACTCTGGCCGCTCCTGTGAGGGTCGCAAAATCAATCACAATGTCGGGCTTGAATTCAGACGCGTAGGCCAGCGCATCCGACAGTACGACGCGGCCTTCTGCATCCGTGTTGCCGATTTCAATGGTATGGCCTTGGCGCGTGGCCACTACTTCGCCGGGGCGGTAGGCATTACCGGCAATGGCATTTTCTACCGCAGGGATTAACATGTGCAGGCGAATCGGCAGCTTGGCAGCCATGATCAGCCGCGCCAGTGCTAGCGTGTGCGCTGCGCCACCCATATCTTTTTTCATCCAGCGCATGCCGTCAGCGCCTTTGATATTGAGGCCGCCGGTATCGAAGCACACCCCCTTGCCGACAATGGCGATCCGCGGATGCGTTTCATCGCCCCATTGCAATTCGATCAGGCGCGGCGGCCGATGGCTGGCGCGGCCCACCGCATGGATGGCCGGGAAATTATGCACGAGTAATTCATCACCCACCCATTCATTAAAGGTGGCGCCAAATTCTTGGGCGAGTGCCTGCGCCACCGCAGCCAAATGTTGCGGGCCCATATCTTCAGTGGGCGTGTTGATGAGATCACGGGTGAGCTTGATGGCGGTATAAATTTTCTGCGCATGGGTTACGTCAGACGAGGCGGCCAGCACCAATGTGGCCGGCTCCCGTTTTGATTTTTTATAGCGGTTAAATTGATAAGCCCCCAACTGCCAGCTCAACGCTGCGGTTGCCGCAGAAACCACGCTACCCGTGACTAATGAATAGCGCGATGTCGGCGGTAATACAAGCGGCAGGTGTGACAGCGCATACACATCATCAGCAGCACTGACGCCGACCAATATTTGCGCTATGCCGCCATGCGCATCCGGTATGAGTACATGCGTATGGGGCGCTGCCTTAAAACCAGTCGCCGTCAACCAGGCGCGGGCATGCTCGCTTGCCTTAGCGAGAAAATTCGCATAATCACCCGTAACGATTGTAATAATGGGGATTGTGGCTGTCGCGTTGTCGGCGGTTTCAATAGCTAGCGTCATGATGAATGCAGTCTGAAAAGTTTAGTAAATAATGCCGACTAACGCGCCGCAAGATAGCGTCGATAAGGTGCCTGCAATCAAACATCGATAACCCAGATCGATAATTTCCGATCGACGCTCCGGTGCCATAGTGCCCATGCCACCGATTAAAATACCGAGCGAAGCAAAGTTGGCAAAGCCGCACAGCGAGTAGGTCATCATCACGCGGCTGCGCTCAGACAACGTGCCCGGTGGCAGCTTGGACATATCCAGATAAGCGATAAATTCATTGAGCACGGTTTTCGTTCCCATCAGCGCGCCCGCCGCCTCCGACTCGGCCCACGGGATCCCGGTTAACCAGACAATAGGTGACATCACCCAGCCGAAAATACCTTGCAGGGTAATCGGCTTGCCGCCTATGTAGGGCAGGAAATTAAACAGCTGATTGGCAATCGCAATCAACGCGGTGAGTACCAGCAGCATCGCCACGATATTGATAAAAATCTGCACCCCATCGACCGTGCCCTGGGTCACGGCGTCCATCGCGCTCGACACCGGTGATCCGGCGGCAATGACGCCATCCGTTACGGGGCCTTCATGCGGAATCATCAGCGCTGAAAATGCGATAGCGGCAGGCGCGCTGATAAAACTCACAATCAAAATATGACCAATCGCATCGGGCACAATGGGTTTTAAAATAATGCCGTACAGCACCATGACGGTGCCAGCGATGCCCGCCATGCTGCCGGTCATCACAATAAATAATTCGCCACGCGTCAGTTTGGCAATATAGGGCTTGATAAACATCGGCGCTTCAACTGTACCTAGAAAAATATTAGCCGCCGTGGAGACGCCAACCGCGCCGCCGACCCCGATGGTTCGCCGCAGCACCCATGAAAATGCATTGACCACCACCGGCAAAATTTTCCAGTAAAACAGCAGCGACGATAGCGCTGACACCACGATCATTAGCGGCAGCGCCTGAGTGGCAAGGATGAATGGGCTTTTTCCGTCTTCGACTTTAAACGGCAAATCCGCGCCACCGATATAGCCAAACACAAATTTTGTGCCTTCGCGGGTGGCGTCCTGAATGCCGTTCAATGCATCGTTTAGCGCGGAAGTGACCTCTCGGAAAAAAGGAAACTTGAAAAGCATCACGCACATGACGACCTGCAAAATAATCGCGCCAAATACGGTGCGCCACGGAATTGCACGGCGTTTTTCAGACATGGCCCACGCGATAGCGAATAAAGCAATGAAGCCGATCAGGCTTTGTAGTGCGAGTGGCATTTTGTAATCTCCCAGTAACAAGTTTTGAATCATACCTGCGGCACGGACACTTGGCTTAAGTGCGTATTTTTAACAGCTTGTCATGTTGATCGGCGGCTGCGATTAGAATATGCCTCCGACAGAATTTGCAGTGCTGCTGCTGATTCCTTATTTTTTTAAATTTGCGCCTGAGTCCATATGTCCAAGAAAACGTTTTCACTATCCCTGCCAGCGTTGCCCGCGTGGGCAACTTTATCGCATAATCGGTTCATAGCTGGCGCGGTCATTATGGTGACCGCTGTCGGTACACTCTCCGGCTGTGCCACTGCACCCTCGGTTCAGCAGGCAGCGGTGCGGCAAGCGCCTTTGGAAGTCAAACTGATTGCGTTCAATGATTTTCATGGCAACCTGAAAACACCGTCCAATCGTGTGCCCGTGCCCGATGCGACACAGGCCACTGGCATTCGCTATGATGCGGCGGGCGGTGTGGCCCAATTCGCAGCCCTTATTAAAACCCTTAAAGCGAAAAATCCGAACTACGCCGTTATCACAGCCGGAGACATGGTCGGGGCCACGCCGCTACTGTCCGCATTATTCAAAGATGAGCCGACGATTGAGGCGATGAATCTGATCGGGCTGGATTTTCATTCAGTGGGCAATCATGAATTTGATTACGGCGCTGAACATTTGAAACGCCTGCAGGCAGGCGGCTGTGCCATCAATGGCAAAACGAAATTACCGGACTGCGGAAAACGTGAACCATACAAAGGCGCCAACTTTCAATTCTTGGCGGCTAACGTCGTTGAAAACGCCACCGGCAAAACGATTTTTCCGCCTTATGGGGTCAAGGAATTTGAAGGCATAAAGATTGCCTTTATTGGTATGACCTTGCGTGACACGCCGGCGATTGTGCGGCCTGGCGGTACGGCGGGCCTCACCTTTAATGACGAAGTGGATACGGTTAAAGCGCTGATGCCGGAGCTGAAAAAACAGGGTATTGAAGCCATCGTGGTATTGGTGCATGAAGGCGGCGTACAAACCGGCGGAATCAATGAATGCGTTGATTTTAGTGGTCGCGGGCGTGAGATTGCCGAGCAGTTGCCCGCTGATGTCAGCGTGGTGGTGACGGCGCATACGCATCGTTACTATATTTGCAATGTGGCGAATAAGCTGGTCACCAGTGCCGGCAGTTACGGCACACTCGTCACCGAAATTGATCTTACGATTGACCGTGCCACACGCAAAATTACGGCGAAGCGCGCGAATAATCTTGTGGTCGATCCCAATGGCCCGAAAGATGCTGCGCTGGCCGCGCTGGTGGATAAATATTCGCAGCTAGCCGAGCCGCTGGAGAGCAGTGAAATCGCGCGGGTTGCCAGTGAAATCAGTTTGGTGGCCAATCATGCCGGTGAATCCACGCTGGGTAATTTAATTGCGGATGCACATTTATTTGCTACCACCGCGCCAGATAAAGGCGGCGCCGTGATTGCGTTTAATAATCCCGGCAGTCTGCGTGCGCCGATTATTCCCGCAGCCAACGGCGGTGTGAGTTATGGTGCCTTGTTTAAGGTGCAGCCGTTCCAGAACGATCTCATCACCATGACCCTAACCGGTGCACAGCTAAAAGCTGTGCTGGAACAGCAGTTTCTGACCCCCACCGTGGGCGAAAGGCCGCGCCTGCTGGGTGTTTCCAAAGGGTTTAGCTATAGCTGGGATGCGCTGAAGCCGCATGGTGAACGGATCGTGCCGGGTTCGATGCGCCTGAACGGTATGTTGATCAGAGCCGATTTACAGTATCGCGTGACTGCCAACAGCTTTGTGGCAGGCGGTAGTGAGGGCTATACCGTGTTCCGCGACGGCACGGAGAGGCAGGTTAGTGTGCTGGATCTTGAAGCACTGGTGCAGTTTTTTGCTGTCTATGCAGCGCAATCACCTTACATGCCGCCGGCGCTGGGCTCGCGTTTGATTCGCTTGAATTGAAGGCGGAGTTGTTGCAAAAGCGCAACAAGACACGATAATAAAAGCCCTATTTTTTAATCCATTGCGCATTCAAGCCTAAAGTCTTGATCAAGCTGTTTTCCTGAAGTCATTGTAGTGATTGAAGTAATTCAGATTTACGGTGATTGCCGTATTGGTAGCGCGACGCACAATGATTCACAAGCAGTCATGAATCCGTCATACTTCCGCGCTACAACGTGAGATGTATAAAAACCTGTAAAACAAATCTCTAAGCTAACGGGTCGCACCTAAATTTTTTGCAAACGTATTTTTTGGTTGCCACATCTCTTTTGTTTACCTCTCAGGACTATCACCATGATCAATCGCAATCGGGTTAGGCTTTCTCATGTAGCTGTGTGTATGGCGCTGGCGCTAGTGGCCGCACCGGCTATCGCGCAAAATACCACCTCAGCCATCGCAGGCCGCATCACCGGCACCGACGGCAAACCGGCAACTGGCGCGCAAGTCACTATTTTGCATGTTGAATCTGGTTCTGTTAACACCGTGACGGCGGATGCCGAAGGTCGTTATAACGTACGCGGATTGCGCGTGGGCGGGCCTTACACCATTACCATCACCCAGGGCGGTCTAGTTGAAAAGCGTGAGAATGTTTATTTGCAACTCGCTGAAACTGCCAGCCTGGATGCCAAGCTGGGCGCTAAAGCCACATCGCTCGACACGATTGTTGTGACCGGTAAAGCGGACATCTCCGATAAATTCAGCAACACCGCGATGGGCGCTGGTAGCAATATCAGCCGCGCTGATCTGGATGCGTTTGCTTCTATTCAGCGTAATTTGCAGGATTATGCGCGTCTTGATTCACGGGTTGCACAGACCGATAAAGAGCGCGGCGAAATTTCTGTGGGCGGCCAAAACTCACGCTTTAATAAAATCACGATTGACGGCGTGACCATCAGTGACACCTTTGGTCTGGAATCGAATGGTTTGCCCACACTCAAGCAGCCGATTTCGATTGACGCGATCCAGTCCGTACAGGTCAATGTTTCTAATTACGATGTGACGCAAACCGGCTACACCGGTGGCGGCATTAACGCCGTGACTAAGTCAGGTACGAATGATTTTAAAGGCAGCCTGACCTATGTGACCCGCGATGATAACTGGGTAGGCAAACGCTACAGTCGCGCCACCGATCTTTATTCCTATGCGCCGCCGTTTAGCGAAACCACCAAAGGTGTGACGTTTGGCGGCCCGATCATTAAAGACACACTGTTTTTCTTTTTGGGCTATGAAGAGCTGAAAAGCACCCGTGGCGCGCCCACGGTGGGCCCGCTGGGCAGTGCACAGCCGAACGTGATCGGTATTACGCCAACCGCTATTGCCAGCGCGCAAGCCCTGGCCAGCAGCAAATACGGTATCGATATTGGTACAGCCGGGGTAACGGCAGGTGAATTGTCGGTCAAAGACACGCTGGCCAAGCTCGACTGGAATATCAGCGCTAACCACCGCGCCAGCCTGCGCTATACCAAGACTGAGCAAGCTGAGCCGATTTTTCCGAATTTCTTTCCAACACCGACTGCCGCGCTATCGTTGAGTTCGCACTGGTATGTACAAAACAAGACCATTGAAACCACCGTCGGTCAGTGGTTTGCAGACTGGACGCCAACCCTATCCACCGAGGCCAAAGTCTCACAGCGTAATTACCATAGCGAGCCGAAGAATGCTTCGAGCCTGCCACAGGTATCGCTCAGTTTCACAGGTGCATTGCCGGTTGGCACACCCAGCACGGTACCCAGCGGCACGCGCAATATTTTGTTCGGCACCGAGCGTAGCCGCCACACCAACATCCTTGACACTAAAACCTTTGATGGATACTTCGGGGCGAACTGGTTATTGGGTGCGCATGAGTTGAAATTGGCCACCGATTATCAGGACAATAAAATTTTTAACGCGTTCCTGCAAGACACCAAAGGCAACTACGTTTTCAACTGTCAAAACAGCAGCGCAACCTATATTTATACTTTTGGCCCCATCAATTGTGCCACCGCCACGGCCGCACAGGTCGAAGCTGCCGTGCTGGAAAACTTTAACCGTGGTCGTCCAACCACCTATACGGTGCAAGTACCCGCGCTCGCGGGTGGCACGCTCAGCGACGGCATCTCAACCTTTAATCTGAAAAACTACGGTGTGGCGCTGCAAGACACCTGGACGGTTAACCCTAATTTGACGCTGCTGTTTGGTGTGCGTCTAGATACGCCAGGAATTAGCCAGCGTCCCTTGCGTAACAATGCGGCGGGCGCAGCACGCGTTGCCGGTAGTGTGAACGGTAATACGGTGGTTCGCGAGTCGGGCGGTTTTGGTTTGGATAATACCAACACCATTGATGGCCAGAATTTATTCCAGCCGCGCTTTGGTTTTAATTACACCTTTGATACCAAGCGCCCGATGCAGCTGCGCGGTGGCGTTGGCTTGTTCCAGGGCGCAGCGGCTAATGTCTGGTTATCCAATTCGTTCTCGAATACCGGTGTGGCGACTCGTATCGTAGGCTGCGGCGGCAATTTTGCTGCATGTCCTGCTGCCGGTGGCATTTTTAGCGCAAACCCGGCTGCTCAGATCACTAATTTCCCGGGTGCTGCACCGGCCGCTGGCGTCGATTTCCTCGAAAATGGCTTGGGTCAGCCCGCTGTCTGGAAAGCCAACCTGGCGTTCGAGCATGAGCTACCGTGGTGGGGCATGGTCGCCAGCATCGAGTATCTTTATACCAAGACAGACACCGGTATTTACTACCAGCATTTAAACTTGGGCGCGCCCACACGGATCGGTAGTGATGGCCGTCAGTTGTTCTACACACCCACTGCTTACAATCCAGCATGCTGGACTGCTGCGGGTAATCGCATTACGAACGGTGCAGTTTGTGGCATTGATAACCGCACCCGCGGCTTGAGTAATCCCGCCTTCGCCAATGTGTTGCAAGCCACCAAGACCAAAGAAGGTGGCGGCAATTTAGCGACGGTTTCATTAAGCGGTCAGTTCCTGAAAGACTTCAAATGGTCGCTTGCGTACACCTATACCGATGCAACCGAAGTTAGCGGTTTGACCTCGTCGGTATCGAACTCCAACTGGGCATCACGCGCTTCGTTTAATCCAAATGAGAATGTCGCGTCTAACTCAGCGTATCTGGTAAAAGACCGGTTTAATGGTTCACTCAACTGGAACAAAGCCTTGTTTGGCGGCGGTTATAAAACAACTGTTGGCTTGTTTTATGAAGGCCGTACGGGCAAGCCTTATAGCTGGACTTACGCTAACGACGTGAACGGTGATGGTTTGGCTGGTAATGATTTGATGTTTATTCCCAAGGCGCCTGGTTCAGGTGAGGTAGTGTTCCTGGGCGATACCGCCACCGACAAGACCAATGAAAATCGGTTCTGGAATATTGTCAACTCTGACAAAGCGCTTAAAAATGCTGCGGGTGGTGTGATCAAGCGTAACGAGAGCTTCTCGCCTTGGAGCAATAGTCTTGATATGCGTATTAGCCAACAATTGCCAGGCTTTACCCAAGGCCATAAGGCGGTGTTTACGCTGGATTTATTAAACGTCGGCAATATGATGAACCGAAGATGGGGCCATATTGATGAGATCGCCTTTAGCGCCAACGGCGGTCAAGCGCGCAGCTTTGTAAACGTGGTGGGCATTGATCCACAAGGCCGCTACATTTACAGCGTGAATGCCAAAGCAGATGACTTTGTGACCCGTCAGCAACGTGGCGAATCACAGTGGGCCTTACAGGCAACGATCCGATACGAGTTTTAATTCTCGCTTTCTGGCATCTGATAAAACGGCTGGTGGCAACACTGGTCGTTTTTCCTTTTGCGGCGTTGACAAAGATTGAGTGGTGAGCGGTGAAATGAGCTGACGCGGCGGAAGTGCGGCATACGCTATAATTCTTGAGTGAAACAACTCATCCTTGATCTTATTCCCGCACCGGTGCCGACTTTCGATAATTTCGTGCCGGGCCGTAACGCAGAAGCGCTGGAAAACTGCCTGCATGCCTCAGCGCAATCACCCGGCATCACGGATAAAAACAGCAGCAAAATTTTGTACCTATGGGGTGAACCCGGTAGCGGTAAAACCCATTTGCTGCGCTCACTTGAAAACATTGACGGCACTGTTTTTTTATCAGCCATTGATCTGATTAATGAAATCCCGGAGGCGCGGCGCTATGCAGTCGATAATGTGCAAAGTCTTACTGATGCCCAGCAAGTAGGACTGTTTAATTTGATCAATCGTATCAATGAACCCCGCCAACTACAGGAGTCCGCCAGCATCATCATTGCCGGTACGGTCGCGCCACGTGATTTAGCGCTGCGCCCGGAGCTGGCCAGCCGTTTGGGTTCAGGCTTGGTGTTTCAACTGCATCCACTCAGCGAGACCGAGAAAACGGTTGCTTTAAGGGCCCACGCGAAGACGCGGAGTTTTACCTTGCGTGAAGAGGTGATTGCTTATTTGCTGCGCCACGCGCGGCGGGATATGGCTTCACTGATCGCCATGCTGGATGCGCTGGATACCCATTCGCTGGAAACGGGACGCGAAATTACGCTGCCACTGTTGCGTGAAATTTCGCAGCCGAGGCTGTTAAACCCGCTCCCTAATTTGC
>JAYWCO010000229.1:0-4289 GCA_043780475.1 Burkholderiales bacterium
TGGTTTGATAATTATGTCGGTGTGGTAATGTTGGTACGAGTTGTTGACGGCGTCCTGAAGCAGAAAGACAAAATTTTATTGATGGCCACAGGCGCACAAAATCTGGTTGAACAAGTCGGCGTATTTACCCCGAAGTCAGTTGCACGCACCGAGCTTTCAGCTGGTGGCGTAGGCTTTATCATCGCGGGTATAAAAGAGCTGAAGGCGGCCAAGGTGGGTGATACCGTCACTCATGTGGACCGTCCTGCCGCTGCGGCGCTGCCTGGTTTCAAGGAAATCAAGCCGCAGGTTTTTGCGGGTCTTTATCCGATTGAATCAAACCAATACGATGCTTTACGTGATGCACTTACCAAGCTGCAATTAAATGATTCCAGCCTACGCTTTGAACCAGAAACCTCGCAGGCGCTGGGATTTGGGTTTCGCTGCGGTTTCCTCGGCTTGCTGCACATGGAAATTGTGCAGGAACGGCTTGAACGCGAATACAACATGGATTTAATCACCACCGCACCCACGGTGATTTATCAAATCGTGAAGATGGACAATACGGTTATCGAAATCGAGAATCCGTCCAAGTTGCCCGAGCTGTCCAAGGTGCTGGAAATTCGCGAGCCAATTATTACGGCCACCATGTTGATGCCGCAGGAATATGTAGGTGCCGTGATTACGCTATGCAATCAGAAACGTGGCAGCCAGATTGATATGCAATATGCAGGACGGCAAGTGATTTTGACCTATGAAATGCCGATGAACGAAGTGGTGATGGATTTCTTTGATAAATTAAAATCGGTGTCGCGCGGTTATGCATCGCTCGATTATGAATTCAAGGAATATCGGACCTCGGACCTGGTGAAGCTGGATATTATGATTAACGGTGAAAAAGTCGATGCGCTGTCGTTGATCGTGCACCGCGCCAATAGTCAATATCGCGGCCGGGAATTGGCCGCAAAAATGCGCGAGCTGATCCCGCGCCAGATGTTTGATGTGGCCGTGCAAGCGGCCATTGGGGCCAACATCATTGCCCGTGAAAACGTAAAAGCATTACGCAAAAATGTGCTCGCCAAGTGCTACGGTGGTGATATTTCCCGTAAGCGTAAACTGCTGGAAAAACAAAAAGCCGGTAAGAAACGCATGAAACAAGTTGGCAGCGTGGAGATTCCGCAGGAAGCGTTTTTAGCGATTCTGCAGGTCGATGGCAAGTAAACGGCCTCAGTAGCGGGTGTAACAAGAGAGCGTAACGAACGATTGTAAGAAGCTGAAAGAACTCATCCCCGGTATTTGCGTGTTAGTCGCATATCCAGTGACAAGATAATAATCAAAGATGAAAATGATGATGGGTGCATTTTTCAGCTTCATAGATTAGTTTTATAGATAGGGTCAAAGCATGAATTGGGAAATAATCGGTTGGATAGCAATAGTCGCCAGTGGCACGATCATATTGGCGGGTTTTTTTATGCCTCAACCTAAAACAACTATCCCCGTGGGGACGGCGCCTCCGCAAGATGGATCGACTTCATCGCTGCACTTATTGCTTGAAATTGCATGGCCGATCTTTTTCATTGCCGTCATGGGCATGCTCACCCTGAAAGAAGTGCTGGGTTTTGCAGCGGTGCTATTGCTGGCCACCGTGATAACCGGCTCAATCTGGCTACTGGATAGCTTGCTTAAACGCAAAACCAGAGCAAAGGACAGCGCTGAGCCAGTATTGGTTGAGATGGCCCGAAGTTTTTTCCCGGTTATTTTGATTGTATTTTTGCTGCGCTCATTTTTGTATGAGCCTTTCAAAATTCCTTCAGGCTCGATGGAGCCAACGCTTTTGGTCGGCGACTTTATCCTGGTAAATAAATACACTTTCGGGGTGAGGGTGCCGGTGGTTAACAAAAAAATCATGGATGTTAATTTACCCAAACGTGGCGATGTCATGGTATTTCGCTACCCGATCAATCCTGGCCGTGACTATATCAAGCGCGTAGTGGGCACGCCAGGTGATACCGTTACCTATCAAAATAAACAACTGATCGTGAACGGTAAGGCAGTGCCGCAGGAAAAGGCCGGCATCTTTACGCAGGTTAATGAGCGTTTGGAGATGCGTCAATTTGAAGTCTTCAAAGAATCATTAAGCGCTAAGCCGCATACGATGATGGTGGACTCAAAAGCTGCCGCCTTCAATCTGGGCGGCGTCTTTCCCAAATTCGCCTACAAGAACAATTGCGCTTACAATGAAGATGGTTTTAGTTGCACAGTACCACCCGGAAATTATTTTATGATGGGTGATAGCCGCGATAACAGCGAGGATGGCCGCTATTGGGGTTTTGTGCCCGAAGAAAATATCGTGGGTAAAGCGGTTTTGGTGTGGATGAATTTCAGCGCCTTTAAGCGCGTGGGTACCACGATTGAATAGCACGCTTAATTTTTATCTGATCTGATCTGTAGAAATTCGCGAGGAAAAACCGATGATAAAAGCAACCCATTCCCACTACCAGCCACTTGCCCGCCAGCGCGGCATAAGTTTTTTGGTACTCATCATTATTTTTGCGATGATTGCGATGGTTGGCCTGATCGGACTAAAAATATTGCCGGCCTACCTGGATGCTTTTTCGGTCAAAAAAATTCTGGCCAGCATGGCTAGTTCGGAAGAAGTCAAATCTGGCACAGTGAAGGAAATACGTGACAGCTTTGATCGTCGTGCGAACATTGATAACGTGAATTCAATCAAGGGCGCTGATCTGGAAATCACCAAAGAAAATAATGAAGCCGTCGTGGTGGCAGCCTGGACGCAGCGGATTCCATTGTTTACCAATTACACGCTACTCATTGATTTCAGTATGAGCACAGGCGACAAGTAGACGTTTGCATAATTACCCGCCATTATTGTCGAGCACATTGGAAAGCATTGAGAGCAAGCTCGGGTATACCTTCATTGAGCGCGCATTGCTGGTTCAAGCAACCACCCATCGCAGTTTCGGTACGCCGCACAACGAAAGGCTGGAGTTTTTAGGTGATAGCGTTTTGAACTGCGCTATCGCAAAATTAATTTTTGATAGCCACGGTGCGATGCCGGAAGGCGAACTTAGCCGACTGCGTGCTAATTTGGTCAACCAGACTATTCTCGCCGAAATAGCGGGAGAGCTGGGTGTGGGACCATTGCTGAGCCTGGGTGAAGGTGAGCTTAAAACAGGCGGCGCCAGTCGCCCTTCGATTCTGGCAGACGCAGTTGAAGCACTGCTGGGAGCGGCATTTCTGGATGCGGGTTTTGATTCTGCATACGCAATGGTGGAGCGGCTGTTTGCCGAGCGCTTGAACACGGTAGACGGTAAAACGCCTCCCAGCAAAGATGGTAAAACGGCGCTTCAGGAATGGTTGCAGGCGCGCCATTTGCCGCTTCCACAATATGTGGTGGCCAAGATTGGCGGTGAAGCCCACCAGCAAACATTTGAAGTCCTGTGCAGCGTTATTTCCGAGTGCATTTCAACTTCTGGCAGCGGGCACAGCAGGCGCGCTGCCGAACAAGACGCGGCTACCAAGGCATTCGCTGTTTTGGTTGAACAAAAAGCGGGTGCATCATTAACATCGCCAGTTAAACAAAATAAGGTCAAACCCCGTGGTTGAATCTAAACATCGCGAAGCGCCCAATAATCAGTCATCGCAAGCCTCGGTAGTGGAGGCATTCCGATGCGGGACTATTGCGATAGTAGGGCGTCCCAATGTGGGCAAATCTACCTTGCTGAATCATTTGATTGGCCAGAAGGTTAGCATCACGTCTAAAAAAGCCCAAACTACGCGCCACCGTATTACCGGTATTTTTACTGATGCGCAATCACAGTTCCTGTTTTTGGATACACCCGGTTTCCAAAAGACGCATGAAAACGCACTGAATAAAATTTTGAACCGCACGGTTAGCCAAGCCGCCGCCGATGCGGATGTGCTGCTGTTTGTGACTGAAGCGCTGAAATTTTCAGCGCTGGATGAAATTGTGCTGAAGGCCATTGATAAAACAACGCCCACGATCCTGGTGGTTAATAAAATTGATCGCATTGAGGACAAAACCCGCCTCATGACTTTTCTGCAGGAGATGCAGGCCAGGTTTACGTTCGCCGCGATTGTTCCCACCAGCGTCAAGAGTGCGCAAACCATTGTTGCGCTTAAAGATGCGATTCGTCCGCTGCTACCGTTAGCGCCAGCGGTTTATTCGGGCGATGAAATTACCGATAAATCAGAGCGCTTCATGGCCTCTGAGTTTATTCGCGAAAAGGTATTTCGCCAGTTGGGTGATGAGCTTCCCTATAGCGTCA
>JAYWCO010000230.1:0-6976 GCA_043780475.1 Burkholderiales bacterium
CGTATCGGCAAAGTTGCCTGCGATTGCGTTGGCGTATTGCGTGGCGGTAATCGTGCCAGTGACGGTAATGGTTTGGTTCGTATTTTTTGGAATTGTCGCGCTTTGCGGCGAATAGTTGACCGTGTAACCGAGATAAGCGGTCGTCGTTACCGCGTGTTGCATTCGGTAAGCGCCAACTCCCGTGTTATACAGACCGCTATCATCGGTAATCGCGAATGTTGCATTTGCAGCCGATCCACGGCATATCACCGATAATGAACCTGTTGCGATCACATTGCCAGCGCCAGAAGGATCAATGACGCCGAAGGCAAGAGTCGTCGACCCCGGCGCGTTGAACTTGCATTTGCTGGTTGAGAGGACCGTAGCACCAACTTGCATGGTTCCATTAAACACCCCAGCGGAAACGGTCAAGCTGGGGGCCATTAATGTGGAGGCCAATACAATGGCAACCCCATTTTTCTTGATCAACATGCGCTTGGAATTTAGTAATGATTCTAAATTCTCCATGGTTGTACTCGCACAGCGCATTCAATTATGAATTCGGCCCCGCGCCTATACTTTCTTAGAAACTCAGCGTAAAGGTCACCGTGTCAGCATAAACGCCTGCGCTGGCGCTCTGAGCATCCGCTAAGGAAACTGTTCCGTTTACGGTGATTGTTGTCGCCGCCGAGCCCGAACCGAATCCCGTGCCGGCTGCCAAGGTCGCAGTATAGGTGTAGGCGTAGTTCAAAAAATTTGTACCAGAAATCATGCGCGCCTGTGTGCCAGACTTATTTGCGCCGGTGTTATCGGCAAGAGAAAGCGGGGTCAACCCATTTGTGCATTTGTACGCAAACGACGAATTTGCAAGTGTCGGGGCAGTCACCGTGGATGGGTCAATTGTGCCAAATCCCATTGGCGTCGGCGTTGTCGTGATTTTGCACGTTCCATTTACCGTTGCTGAAACGGCCATCGTTGCCGGGACACTACCCGCTTGTGCGGCACTTGCAAAGAATAATCCTGATACAGCAGTTGCGATAAGAAGCTTTTTCACAATGTTTCCTTTAAGGCAGTTTTAAGGCCGGTTGATTTAATCGAAGACTTTAATTCACAAGCGAATAATAGGCGTCGCCGGGTCGGAATTCTGTGATGGAGCGCACGTTACTCAGGGAATTTCTGTGACATTTTGTGAAATACCTTAGCTTGATTTCGCAGCTATCAGGTGTTGCAAACCTATTTTTCTGCTTTTGGCGACGAACAATCGAAAATCTTACATTAATTATTTAATAAATTGTATTTAAATCAAATTGTTATCGCTGAAAGTTATTAATCATTTTATGAATAATGTCGCCACCGTTCATTAATCCGCTGTCGACGGTGAAATTGCCTGGTTTGCATTTGTGCAAATCGCAAATTTTGCGACGCGGGTAACCCGTCGTAATTCATTTTCTTAGTATTAAACCGAGATTTTCCATTAGCCCCTATTTCTAATGGAAGCCATTAGCGCAAGCCATTGATCCGTATGGCATTCAAGTGGGTTTCGACCTAGAATAAGGCGTCGCGATTTCAGTGTGAGGCAATCATGGAATTTGACCTTAGTTTTGCGGACACGGAAATCACCGCCTGGGGCGGTATGGGCATCATGAAACGGATGCTCGATCATCTCGGATTTGAATCCGCGCTTGCTGCTGCCGGTCTGCCACCACGCGGCAGCAATCGCGGCTATCGCCCCGAGCAACTCATCACCCAATTCATGCTCTCGGTATGGTGCGGTGCCAATCGCTTTGAGCACGGCGAAGTCACTCGGCATGATCCGGTCTTGAAACGACTATTCGGCTTCAAGCGCATGGCCAACTTCAAAGCCGTTATGCGGCTGTTCAACAAGTTTACGCAAGGCACAAATGGATCCGTGATGGACTTCCTGTACTGCTGGATATTCACTCAACTATCCATCAATGCCATCACCCCTTGATGGCCTTTGTCGCCGACGCGCGCATGATTGCTAATTGCTGGCTGCGCCCGGGCAACAGCAGTTCTGCCCACAACGTGCAGGCATTCCTGGCTAATACCAGACACCGCTTGGGAGGCAAACAGGTGTCGCTGTTACGCGCCGATAGTGGGTTTAGTGACACCGCTTTCCTCGACCATCTCGATCAACAACAACTCCATCACATCATCGCGCTGCGTCAGAATCAGCTGTTGCAACGTGCGTTGGTCAATGCCTGCGGCTGGTGGGTACTGCAAGATGAACGTGGCCAACCCGTCGAAGGGATTGAATTGGCACGCTTTGCCTATCAGGCCGGCACATGGAGCAAGCCACGCTGGGTGGTCGGCATACGCCAGCACATTGATGCGCGTGCCGCGCCCAAGGGCAAGACCTTGAGCCTGTTTGCCGATGATCCCGTGATTGGCAGCTGGCGCTTTTCCGCATTGGTGACCGACCTGGATTTGCCGGCAGAGGCGGTCTGGCGGCTCTATCGTGGGCGCGCTGACTGCGAGAACTGGATTAAAGAGCTTAAATATGACTTTGCGGCGGACAGCTTCAACATGCAGGATTTCTGGGCGACCGAGGCGGCGCTTAATACGGTCATGCTGGCCTATAACCTGATGAGCTTATTGCGTCAGGTGCTGCTCAAAACCAGTGCCGTGAGACATTCTTTAACCTCAGTGCAGCACACGCTGCGCTACAAATTGTTTGCCAAGGCGGCTTACATCACCACCGAAAGCCGACAACCGACCTTGAATAGGGCGTTGGCGATGCAGCAGCGAACCTGGATGCAAGGCTTGAGGGAACAAAAACCTTTGATTTACCCGCCACCATTACACCAATTTATCCGTCTGGATGAAGTTCTACTGGAAAATCTCGGTTAAATAAGCAGCAGCATGTTGAGAGAATGATTTATTCGTCAGTCAAAAGAAGAGAAGAGAATGCGCATTTTTTATGCCGTGACCCCAGCCGTATTTAAATCCCTTTCAACATCTACGCCGCGTGTTATTTCTATCCTGATCGCGGCAGTTTTAGTATGGGTGGGCTCGGCAATGTTTACCTCGGCCTCTGCAGCCACGCCTGATAAAACTTCCGTCATCAAGGGACACAAGCGCATCCGTGCGCTCGATTACACCGTCAAAGTTATCCCGGTCAGCACTGGTATTGAGTGGGCGGTAACCCTCAAACTGGCTGGTGAGGCCAGCGGGGTAACCGAATTCGAGATGCCGTCAAGCTGGGCCGGGCGTGAGGATTTGGGGCAGGGCATTAAAGATTTTAAGGTGAGCGGCGGCACGATCAGCATTGATGAGGTGGTGAAAAATGCGGATTCCGCATCAGCGCCTCCAGCAGTTCCTGCACCTGTGAGCACCCCCGCGTCCTTGAGCACCCGCCGCGTCACCCATGCGCCCGGCGGCGCGCTGACAATTGAGTATCGGCTGGTGCGCATCGGCAACGCTTATCCCGCTTCACAGCGCGAGGCTTATGCGTCCGTGCTGCAAGCGAATTATTTTCATGTGATTGGTACTGGCGCCTGGGTCGCGCCGCAGCTTGACCGTGACGCGCCGGTCAAGATCACACTGCATTGGGACTTGCCCCCTGAATGGGCGATTGCCAATAGTTTTGGTGCAGGCCAGCGCATGCAAGTAGTCAACACCACGCTTGGCTCGTTTCGACAAGGGCTGTATCTGGGGGGCGATTTCCGCATAGCGAAATTGTTGGTGCGCAATTATCCGGTTTATATTGCGTTACGCGGTGAGTGGGGTTTCTTCGATGAAAATTTTAGTGATCTGGCTAAACGGATTGTGGAAATGGAGCGTGGCTTTTGGCCTGATTATCGCTATCCGTTTTACCTGATTTCGGCAATCCCGGTCGGTGGGTCCGAGCTTTCTTCAGTCGGCGGCACCGGTCTGGAAAACGCGTTTGCTTTATTCCTCTCACCGCGTGCACCAGTGAAAGATTTACGATTTCTGTTGACCCACGAGCTGTGGCATAACTGGAATGCTCGCCAGTTTGGTAACCTGCAAGAGCCAGAACAATTACTTTATTGGTGGAGCGAAGGCATCACCGATTTTTATACTTATCGTCTGCTATTGCGCCACAAGCTTTACACCCCGCAGGAATTTCTCAAGGCGTACAACGAGGTGCTGCGCGCCTACACCCAATCGAAAGTGCGCAATGCGCCCAATAGCCGCATCGAGACAGATTTTTGGACAAACACCGAGGTCGGCAAGTTGCCCTACCAGCGCGGTATGTTGTTCGCAACGCAGCTCAATCGCGCCATTCAGGACGCCAGCAAGGGCCGGTATTCGCTTGATGATGTGATGCGTGATTTGCGCCAATCGGCCCAATAAAATGAAGCAGCCGGGGCCAACACCGCCACCAATACACCCAAACGCCTCGATACTGCCATCCTCAACCGCCATATTGAGCGTCGGCTAGGGCGCTCGTATGCAGATGAATTCAAGCGCTACATCGAGCAAGGCGAAACCATCGGACTCGCCAGCC
The DNA here is from genome assembly GCA_043780475.1 of Burkholderiales bacterium. Classification (GTDB taxonomy): domain Bacteria; phylum Pseudomonadota; class Gammaproteobacteria; order Burkholderiales; family Usitatibacteraceae; genus UKL13-2. Next base: position 4,472 of record JAYWCO010000230.1, read on the forward strand.
ACGATCTCGGCCCCTGCTTCGAGCGTCAAGATATGCCATTCCGGCCCTATGAAGCCGGGTTCGATAGCGGGGCCTCAACCGCCGCCAAAAAAGCGATGGGGGTAGTGATCGATAGCGCCGCCTATCAAGCGGGCCTGCGCGACGGCATGCCGCTGGTGGGATGGTCTATTTATGCCGGTGATCCCACCAAAGAAATCGAACTCAGCGCGATGGTGAACGATAAACGAACCATTATTAAATATCTGCCAGTCGCCTTAGCCGACATAATCGTTCCGCAATTTGTATTGAAAAAAGGGCTTAGCGCTGCGGCGTTGTTGCAATGTGGGCGAGCCGGTTAAATTTTTAAAACCCTAGCATCGGCGGACTTTGTGGCGGCATTTTGGCTTAAATTCCTCGCTAATGCTGGAGTTTCGGTTTTGCAGAGCGCTGTGCGACATTGCACGTAATATTGAAGCGCAGCTAAAATTTAATCAGGTAGCCAGTCCTACTATGTCTTTTACTGACCCTCTCGCCCAGCTTAATATTTCCCCTGCAACGATTACTCACCGTGGCTTGCGTGAATATGCCGAGGTGGCGGAGTTGGTGTTGGTAGAGATGGGGGCGGATGGTCGCGAGCATCGGCTCACACCGGCTGCGGCCGCAGCTTGGCAAGCGCTTAAAGCGGCGGCGCTTGCCAATGGCATCACGCTGATTATCGCGTCGGCTTTTCGCAGTGCACAGCGGCAGGCTGAGATTATTCAGGCAAAGCTTGCGGCGGGGCAATTGATTGATGATATTTTGCGCTCAGTTGCGCCGCCGGGTCATAGTGAGCACCACACGGCTGCGCGGTAGATATTGCTTCTCCCGATCATCCCACCCTAGATATTTCATTTGCGCAGACGGCGGCGTTTGCATGGCTCACGCAACAGGCGGGGCGGTTTGGTTTTACGCTATCGTTTCCGGAGGGCAATAGTGCGGGCTATCAGTTCGAGCCGTGGCACTGGTGTTTTCAGTGCTGACAGTGCTGATATAGCGGTCGGTTCCACAGTAAAAAATCGGGGCGCGCCGTTATCTGCGTGCCCCGATTTTAGGGAAAAGGCGCTACCGAAATATCAGGATGCGATCTATTTATTTATCCTGGCGAGGCGTCAGCAGCAGTGTATTGCCGTTGTTTGAAACCACTATAGAGTAGGAGCTGCCAGCAATCAGATCAACACCGGCGAGGCTTGCTACGGGTGCCGCAGCTGCGCCCTGCGTAACAGTTACGGGTGTGCCCAGGCCACCGGTGACTTCAACATAGTTTGAAGCCGTACGCGTGGCGATAGTCGGGGTGACCGAGGCGAAGGCGAGGGCCAGCGAAAGGTCCGCCGAGGTAGACGCATTGACTAAACGTACCCGCACCTTGCCGCCGGTGGGCGGGAATAATTTATCCGCAATGCGGAACACGCTGGGCATGCCGGTAGCCGGGTTGGTTGAGAGGAATGTGGAGTAATCGTTTCCTCCCGCAAAGGTGTCGTTCAAACCATAAGTGGCCACAGCATTGGCGGTATCGGTATAGTTAATGACCTTGGCGCCGCTCGCGGTGAGGGCGTAGTTTGAAATACCGCCGTATGAAACACCGCTGAAAATCCGCGTTCCATCAACAAAGAAGTTCGCGGTAGGCACGGTGGACAGGGCGTTGACGGCGCGTACGCGGGCTACCGGGTTGTCAAGAAATTCAGGGGCGGTATCGCTGTTTTGTTTGACCCAGAAAGCGCTGGGCAGTGCGCCTGAGCCTTCGTTATACAGCGCCAGGTTATAAGCCTGCTGAGCATCCATGGCGCGCGCGGGCATTCTGAATAAAACATCTTTGGTGTTAGGCGAGGTAAGTACCACGCCATAGGTGCCGGCGACCACTTCATAAGTGGTGGCGGCGGTCGCCCGGGCGATCGGCTCGACGGTGGTGTAGTCAACGGTCGGCGCGACCACATAGACATCGTACAAGCCAAGGCCAACGCCGTAATTGGCCAGACGAATTTTGGTGTTGGCGGTAGCACCGTTGCTAATGTCGTTGCTGAGCAAGCTGACGCCCAGGCTGGAGGCGCCGCCGTAGATAACCAACAATTGTTTTTGCTGACCAGCGGTGGTAAGCGTTTGATCAATGATCACGCCGCCGCTGTTCGATATGCGAAAGCGGCGCGAGCCGTTAGCGACATCTGAAAAACCGGTGGCAGTTTTGTAGGCAATGCCAGATTGCAGATTGGTGGTCGCATCATCAATCAGGATATTCAAGGTACCTGATTCCGGGGCGACGTTAACCGCGCGGATACTGGCGTTGGAGCTGGCAACGGCGTTTATGCCGCAGCCGGACAAGCTGGCGACGGCGAGCAGGGCCGCGGTAAGGGTGAGAACTACAGCGCCCGGCGCTAGCAATCGATTAAAAAAAGTAACTGGCTGGTGATGTCTAGTTGGGACATTCATGCATTTGCTCCGTTGAAAAATAAGGAAATTAAAAGGTGGAGAGGTGGAGAGGTGGAGAGGTGGAGA
>JAYWCO010000231.1:0-4533 GCA_043780475.1 Burkholderiales bacterium
TGATGTGCTCGAGGCCGACAAACGCACCGCCGCAAATAAACAAAATGTTGCCAGTATCAATGGCCTGCCCGTTGCCCAAATTAACCAGCGAGCCTTCCATGATTTTCAGCAGCGCGTGTTGTACGGCTTCACCTGAGGTCGCATTGGTAGCGCTGTTGCTGGCTTTTAATTTATCAATTTCATCGATGAAGACAATGCCGTTTTGCGCCTTGGCCATATTGCCATCCGCTTTATCCAGCAGCCGTAACAAGACCGCATCGATTTCTTCATTCACGTATTTTGTCTGCGCCAATGAGGTAGCGTCGGCAGTTACAAACGGCACTTTCAGCGCCCGCGCCAGGGTCTCACACATGAGTGTTTTGCCGGTGCCCGTCGGGCCAATCAGCAGCACATTGCTCTTGGCGATCTCGATGCCGCTGTCCTGGGATTTCAGCAACTTTTTATAGTGCGCATACACCACGACCGCGAGGATTTTTTTGGCATCGTCCTGGCCGACCACATGCTGATCGAGATAACGCACGATGCCACTGGGGGTTAGCTTGATCTTGGGTATGGCATCAGTTGGGGTTGGCATGGCGGTCCTTGGGAATCGAACGGGGCAAACGGGGCCTAGTGGTGGGGTCTAGTGCGAATATTATTTTTCAGCCACGGTAGGCGCGAGCTGAATGAATTCAACTTTATAGCCATCCGGATCTTCGATAAAAGCAATCTGGCTGCTGCCAAATTTCATCGGCCCTGGCTCGCGTGTTACTTTGCCGCCTTTGGCTTTGACCTCAGCGCAGGCCAAGTAAATATCCGGCAAGCCCACCGCAATATGCCCGTAGCCGGTACCGATGTCGTAGCTTTTGGTTTCCCAATTATGGGTGAGCTCAATGACCGCGTTGGCGGATTCATCACCGTAACCCAAAAAAGCCAGCGTGAATTTTCCATCAGGATAATCGCGACGGCGTAATAGCTGCATGCCGAGTACATCGGTGTAGAAGGCGATGGATTTTTCCAGATCGCCGACGCGCAGCATGGTGTGGAGCAGACGCATAGTTTTTCCTTAATCAATATTGATGATGGGCGCGCAAGCCGGCTAAAACGCGCGAAAGCGATGATCGTTTTGATCCAGCTCATGCTTGAGCGCCACATAGTCCGGGCACATGCGCTCGACCTCCTGCCAGAACGCGGCCGAGTGATTCATCTGCCGCAAATGGGCGAGCTCGTGACACACCACATAATCAATCAAGGCGGGCCGGGCTTTCATCAAGCGCCATGAAAAACGGATTTCACGGCGCGAATTACAGCTGCCCCAACGATTATTGGCGCTCGATAAAAACACCCGTGGCGGCGTTAGGTTATGCAGCTTTGAATAAAAGAACGTGCGCTGCGCAAAATGCGGCAGTGCCTGCCTTTTTAGCCAAGTCACCACCGCCGCTTCGGCTTGTGCCGCAATCGCGGCGGGATCATGCAGCGCGGCTTTAACATGCACAAATAAATGCGCTTGGGTTTGTAATCCCGCCTGCTCCACCCTAGATTTGCGGGCACCCGCATCGATCATCAGCGTCAGTGGTTCACCCAAATAAAAAATGGTCGCGCCGGTTTGCCAACGCTGCGGCGTGATTTTACGGTGCGACCATTCGCCGAGTTTTTTCAGTACCCACTGGCCATGCTTGCCGATCATGTCTTCAATCGCGCTGATCGGTGTGGTCAGTGAGGCCGCCACCGTCATGCCGGTGCCATCCACTTTTAAACCCACCCCGCGGCGACCACGACGACGCACTAATTTGTAGTCAATGCGCTTGCCATCGAGCGCGATCGAGCGCTCGTCGGTCTGCTCGGCTGATGGTGATTTTATGCGCGGCGCATTTGAGCGTGGCGCGTTCGAACGTGGCGCACGCGGAGTACTTGAGCCCGAGTAAGCCTGATCACTCGATCCACCCGGTGGCGCGATTACCGAGCCTGCCAGATCAACGAGCGGTAGGAGGAAGTTGGGCCATTTCATTTTCGATCCACTCTTCAACCTGTTTGATTACTGTGGTTGCGTCTTTGCCTTTGGTTTCGATGGCCGGACCTATGCTCATGGTGATGGTGCCCGGGTATTTCAAAAACGCGTTGCGCCGCCACAGCTCGCCCGCATTATGTGCAATCGGCACAATCGGCGTGCCGGTATGCGCGGCCAGCCACGCGCCGCCAATCCCGTAACGGCCTTTTTTGCCCGGCGCGATACGCGTACCTTCCGGAAAAATATTGATCCACTGGCCCGCCGCTAAAAATTCACGGCCCTGCTCCAAAATTTGATCGCGTGCGGTCTTGCCGCTTTTACGATCAATCGCGATCGACTTTAAGGCGGCGAGCGACCAGCCCACCACCGGGACAAACACCAGCTCGCGCTTGATGATCCACGACGCGCGCGGCAGATGCATCAGCATGCTCACCGTCTCCCACGCTGATTGATGTTTGGCCATGACAATGCAGGGTGTGGTCGGTAGCGTCTCCAGGCCACGCACTTCGTAGCGAATGCCGCATACATATTTTGCGAGGCCGACAATTTGCCGCCCCCACGAGCGGGCGCAGGCGTAGCCAAGTTTGTGGGAAATGAGTGAACCAGGGATGACGGCGAAGCCGTAAATAATGGTCACCAGCGAGGCGAGTAGCGCAAATAAAACCGAACGCAACACAATCATGAGGTGGCTCGCTGAGGTTCGGTGACGAGGTGCTTGACCGCATCGGCCAGGTCAGCAAATATTTTGGTGCCCTTGGGTAAATCCCCTTTAGCCTGGGTTTTTTTGCCTTTACCGGTCAGCACTAAAATCGGTGCGCAGCCTGCCTTGGCGCCTGCGTCCAGATCACGTAGCGAATCGCCTACGGTGGGCACGCCGCTCAGGCCCACATGAAAACGCGCAGCAATATCTTCAAACATGCCCGTATCGGGCTTACGACAATGGCATTTTTGCTCGGCCGTGCAGGGACAGAAAAAGATGGCATCGATACGACCGCCCTGACGAAACACCAGCTCCATCATCTTGTCGTTAATCGCATTGAGCGTCGCCATATCAAACAAGCCGCGACCCACGCCCGACTGGTTGGTGGCCACCACGACGCGATAGCCATTCTGGTTCAAGCGCGCAATCGCTTCAATGGAGCCCGCAATCGGCCGCCACTCATCCGGCGTTTTGATGAACTGCGCCGAGTCAACATTAATGACGCCGTCGCGATCCAGAATAATCAGTTTAGGCGGCGGTTTGGAAGGGGATGACATAGCGATAGAGATAGAGATATTTAGGCGGCCAGTTTGGAAAGGTCTGCAACTTTGTTCATCATCACATGCAAATCACTTAACAAGGCCAAACGATTATGGCGCAGCTCAGGATCCTCGGCATTGACCATCACGCCTTCAAAAAACGCATCCACCGGCACCCGCAACGGTGCGAGCGATTGCAGGGCCGCGGTGAAATTTTGCGCTGTGAAAGCCGCATCAAAGATCGGCCCGGTGTGAGTCAATGCTGCAAACAAGGCGTGCTCGGCGGGCTCGGCCAGCAACGCGACCTGGGCGTTCGTGAATATGCCTTCAGACTTTTTCAAAATATTGCCGATGCGCTTATTCGCGGCAGCCAGACTGGCGGCTTCGGGCAAGGCCATAAACTCACGCACCGCTGCCAATTGCGCGGGCAGTAGTGCCAGTCTGGCAGGGCGTGGTGCCAGCACTGATTCGACTTCCAGCGCTGTGTAGTTTTGCTCGCGAAGGTAGCCGCGTAAACGTTCGTAAATAAACGTCTCCAACTCATGCTGGGCTTGGGCATGACTATCGGCATGACCACCCACGACGCCCACGTCTGCAAAAATAGCAAACGCGGACTTGAGCAGATCAGGCAGGGCCACTGACAGCTTGAACTCGATTAACACCCGCAGCACGCCCAGCGCATGGCGGCGCAGGGCAAATGGATCTTTGTCCCCGGTCGGCACCTGACCGATACCAAACAAGCCAGCCAGGGTTTCCAGTTTATCGGCCATCATCAGCGCAATAGCTGCCCCCTGCTCAGGCAGCTCACCACCGGCACCTTTGGGACGGTAATGCTGCTCAATGGCATCAGCAACCTCAATAGCTTCACCATCATGCAAAGCATAGTAGCGACCCATGGTGCCTTGCAGCTCCGGAAATTCACCCACCATGTCAGTGAGTAAATCTGCCTTGGCCAAATACGCCGCACGCGCTGCATGCGCTTGATCAGCACCGATCAGCAGGGCAATTTGTCCCGCTAATTTTTGCACGCGCTGCATGCGTTGCAGCTGATTGCCGAGCTTGTGGTGATACACCACCGCGCCCAGCTTGGGCACCCGCGCATCAAGCCGGGTCTTTTTATCCGTTTCAAAAAAGAACCGCGCATCCGCCAGACGCGGTCGCACCACGCGCTGATTGCCTTCAACAATATTGTGCGGATTGTGCAGCCGCATATTGCTGACAATCAAAAACCGGCTCGACAAGGAGCCGTCCGCATGAAACAGCGGAAAATATTTTTGATTCAACTTCATGGTCAGGATCAGGCACTC